>CALYTW010000038.1 GCA_945487905.1 uncultured cyanobacterium | reverse complement strand
AGTCAGTAGTGATACAAGTCAAAATATTTACCCCCGAAACCGTACCCCGAAGTTTACGAAGAAAAACGAAGTTTTTCCGCAAATTTATAAAAAATTAAAAATTTAAGATTGAATACGCTTGTTTTAACAGAGATTTGTCAGATTTTTGAAGAGTTTTATTAAACCCTTTTAAGAAATCGTAGTCTTCATAAAAAGCAGCCGTTTGAATAACATCACGTACAGCTTTCGGGTTATTTGTTTCGCTAAGAAGCGTTCTTGCCGTTTCTGCACCGTTGCTACGAGCAAGACTGCGATCAAGCTTACTTAGATGTCTCGGATTTATAACTCTGTCGGCAATTGACGGAAGCATTACACGAGTCTTCTTACTCCATATGCATCCGAAATTGATGTTTGAGTTTTGGGTATTTACACACACGCTGTTCATTTGTTGCCTTCTTTCATTATTTTAGTAACATTATTTTTCGATTTTACCTGCTTTTGCCTACTTCAAATACGCAATGGTTGCAAGTGATGTCTGGGATTCATATTGAGCCGAATCTTCTTTTATTCTGCTTAATGGTAACGCTATAGGCTTTTAAATCTTGTTCCCCTACTACATTTCTTACTGCCTTGCCAACACCGTAATCACTATGTGCTAAGCTGAACCAACATCTTCCGTTTTTGCACCTTGTTCTTTTTAATTTTAAATTTCTTTACTCATTTCCGGTGCTGTGCAATTGAGTTTGTTGAATAATAGTGCTTCTTGAGTTCTTGCTATATGACGTAGCATTACTGTTCCTTTCATATATTATACACGCTGACATAAAAACGTAAAGATTATAAATTGACTATACGAGTTTGCGAACTTCAGGGTACGGTTTCGGGGGTAAATATTTTGACTTGTATCACTACTGACTTGAAAGAAAAATGTAAAAGGCTACGTGTTATCCCACAGGGGTAAATACTTTGGTTTGGGAATATCATTACAAGCTTGAAAGTAAATTGAAAAAGCCTGACTCTCACACACCTTGGGTCGGATGCGGAAAAAGTCGAAAAATCGTTTTCCTATTTACTTCCAAATTTGTAGTATTAAGTACAATATGTTTTACATTTGCCCCTCGACTTTTTCCGCATCCTCATGCTTTTACAAAAATTTACAATAGCTAAGAATATTTGCTGTCAAATAAATACCTTCATGATATGCTATTATTGCTAATTATTGCAAATAAGTAAAGTAGGTCGGAATTTGGTTCCGGCAAAGACAAAGAAGGAGATATACAATGGCTGAAAAAAGAGTGTGGCTATTCAAAGAAGGTAACGCTGATATGCGTGCTCTCCTCGGCGGTAAAGGTGCAAACCTTGCAGAGATGACTAATTTAGGGCTTCCTGTTCCTCCGGGACTTACTATCACAACTGAAACTTGTATGGACTACATTAACCACGGCAACAAAATGCCTGCAGGATTAATGGATGAAGTTAAACTTGCTCTTAAAACAGTTGAAGAACAAGCAGGTAAAAAGTTTGGGGATTTAAACAATCCGCTTTTAGTTTCCGTTCGTTCAGGCGCAAGAGTTTCAATGCCGGGTATGATGGAAACAATCCTTAACCTCGGTTTAAATGATGAAACAGTTGAGGCAATGGTTAAATTAACTAACAACCCTCGATTCTGCTACGATTCATACAGAAGATTTTTGACAATGTTCGGTTCAGTAGCTTGGGAAATGGACAGACAAAAATACTTTGAATCAGAAGTTGAAAAGGTTAAAGCTCGTGAAGGCGTTACATCTGATACGGAAATTTCCGCTGAAGGCTGGAAATCTTTGATTCCTATTTATAAAAACGTAATCAAAGAAGTTACCGGAAAAGAATTCCCGCAAGACCCTTATATTCAATTGCAAGAAGCTATTGAAGCAGTATTCCGTTCTTGGAATATCCCTCGTGCTGTTGCTTACAGAAACATGAACAAGATTGACCACAACTTCGGTACAGCAGTTAATGTTCAAACAATGGTATTCGGCAACATGGGTAACGATTGTGCTACAGGTGTTTCATTTACTCGTAACCCTGCAACAGGCGAAAACAAGTTCTACGGCGAATACCTCGTTAATGCTCAAGGCGAAGACGTTGTTGCAGGTATAAGAACACCTAAACAAATTTCAGAACTTGAAACTGATATGCCTGATATTTACCGTCAATACGTTGATATCGCTAAGCAATTGGAAAAAGGCTACCACGATGTTCAAGATATGGAATTTACTGTTGAACGCGGCAAATTATGGATTCTTCAAACAAGAAACGGTAAAAGAACCGCTAAAGCAGCTATCAAGATTGCCGTTGATATGTATAGAGAAGGTATTATTACAAAAGAAGAAGCAATTAATCAGGTTGACCCTTATTCTGTATATCAAGTATTATTACCTTGCTTTAACCCTGATAAAGTTAAGCACTCTCACAAGGTTTCAAAGGGTGTAAACGCATCTCCGGGTGCTGCTGTAGGTAAAATCGTATTTGATACTGAAGAAGCTGCAAGACGTGGTGAAGCAGGAGAAAAAGTAATCCTTGTTCGTATAGAAACCTGCCCTGATGATATTCACGGTATGGCTGTTTCTCAAGGTGTTCTTACCTTAAGAGGCGGCGCAACTTCTCACGCAGCAGTTGTTGCTAAAGGTATGGGTAAACCTTGTGTTTCAGGTTGTGAAGATTTAATAATCGACCTTGCAAAGGAAACTATTACCTGCTCAGACGGAACAGTGTTCAACAAAGATGATATTATTTCTCTTGACGGAGGAACAGGTGAAGTTATGGAAGGTGCTATCGAGCTTGTTCAAGCAGGTTTGGACGAAGATTTTGAAACCTTCTTCTCATGGGTTGACGAAATAAAAGAACTTCACGTTGAAGCTAACGCTGATACACCTAAAGATATCGAAAATGCTAAAAAATTCGGTGCAGAAGGCGTAGGTCTTTGCAGAACCGAACACATGTTTATGGATCCTGACAGACTTCCTTGGGTTCAAAAAATGATTATAGCATCTACTACAGAAGAAAGAAAAGAAGCTCTTTCACATCTTCTTCCGATGCAATACTCAGATTTCTACTCAATGTTCAAAGCTCTTGGCGACAAACCGTTAACGGTTCGTTTACTTGACCCGCCGCTTCACGAATTTTTGCCTTCTAAAATAGAATTGATTGAAAAAGTTGCAACAAAACGTGCATTAGGTCAAGACTACAAAGAAGACGAAAAAATGTTGGAAATCGTTGAAAACTTATCAGAATCCAACCCAATGATGGGCTTGAGAGGATGCCGTTTGGGCTTAACTTACCCTGAAATCAACGAAATGCAAGTTAGAGCAATCTTTGAAGCTTGCTGCGATTTGACAAAAGAAGGTCACCACATCCAACCTTGGATTATGATTCCGCTTATCGGTCATATCAACGAGCTTAAGACAGCTAAAGCTACATTGCTTGCAGTTGCTGAGCAAGTTATGGCTGAAAAGGGCGTAAAAGTTGATTACAAATTCGGTACAATGATTGAAATTCCTCGTGCGGCATTAACTGCATCAGAAGTTGCAACTGAAGCCGAATTCTTCTCTTACGGAACAAACGACCTTACTCAAATGACATTCGGTTACTCTCGTGACGACGCCGAAGGTAAGTTCTTAAAGAACTATGTAGAACAAAAGATTTTACCTTCTAATCCGTTCATCACACTCGACCAAAAGGGTGTAGGCAGACTTGTCGAGATGTCAATAAACGAAGGTAAAGCTGTTAACCCGTCATTAGTCGGCGGTATTTGCGGCGAACACGGCGGCGACCCTGACTCAGTTAAGTACGCTCACAAAATCGGACTTAACTACGTGTCTTGCTCACCGTTTAGAATCCCGCAAGCTAAATTAGCCGCAGCTCAAGCTGCTATCGCTAATCCGAGAAAACAGTTGGTTAGCGTATAAGACAATAAAAATTAAAAACGGGTATAATCTAATGATTATACCCGTTTTTCTATTCAGAGTTTAAAAATTCCACCAATCATATAAAACGAACCACAGATTATATTCAACTTGTCATGGGTAAACGGAAACTTTACATTATCATATTTCTTTGCTCTAAAAGGACAAGCTTCCGCAAGTTCTTCATACGTACATGCATTCGGATAATCAAATCCGTTTAAATATATTTCATCTCCTTCTCTGAATAAAATTTCCATCATCTTTTTGTAATCTTTTGTTTTAAGACATCCGAATATAAAACGCCTGATTTCATTCGGAAAATAGTAATCGAGATTTTTTCTTAAAGCTTCTATTCCGTTCGGATTGTGAGAGGCATCAACAATAAGATTTTTGGATTTAATGTATTCAAACCTGAAGGGATTCTTTACCTTTGGCAATGCATCTAAAATAGTCTTTTCATTAATTTCTGGAAATATATAATCAACTGTGCTGAGCGCAAGAGCAAGGTTTTCTGCTTGATGTAAACCTTTTAGCGACAATGCCTTTTCAAATTTGTTCTCAACATACGGAGAAACAAAAATAAGCATTGAATCCTGTTTGTCAGCAGCATCTTTTATCGCCTCAAACCCCATTGAAGTTATTACGGGGCAGTTTGGTTTAATAATACCTGCTTTTTCAAAGGCTATTTCTTCTTTTGTGTTACCTAACCTTTCGGTGTGATCTAAATCAATATGAGTAATTATTGAGCATAGATTTTTTTTGATTACATTTGTTGCGTCAAACCTTCCGCCCAAGCCTGTTTCAAGGATTACAACATCAACATTTTTGTCTGCAAAATAAATAAACATAATTACCGTTATAATTTCAAATTCGGTTAAATGCGTATTTAATTTTTCGGTTTGTTCATATACTTTTTCAAAATATTTTGCAAAATTTTCTTTTGTAATCTCAACTCCTGAAATTTTGATTCTCTCTGTATATTCATAAATATGCGGACTTGTGTAAAGTCCGGTTTTGTAGCCTGCTTCTCTGAGAATTGAATCAAGAATTGCGCAAACAGACCCTTTTCCGTTGGTTCCGGCAACATGGATAAATTTCAAATTGTCCTGCGGATTTCCGAAAGAATCTAAAACCGCTAAAATTCTCTCCAAGCCTAAATCTATATAAAACATTCCTTTTGAATGTAATTTTTCTATCGCCGATTCATAACTCAAATTCATAAAACAATTTTACAATAAATAAGAGTTTTAACTAATTGATTATATATTTCAGAATGTATCCTGCGAGAATTTTTCTTCTTGTTTCTTTAAGATGTCATATGTCAACTTAACTCGTCTACTATAAGGGACTTGATTGGTCGCATTTCCGTTGTAGGCTTGCGCAGCACGAGCAAAATCTCCATTTTTCTGCTTTTCTTTATAGCGTAAAATTAGGGTTCCCATTCTTATATTAAATTCCGGGTCAGTATTATCCCATATAGTTTTCCAAATTTGTTTGGCTAAAGCCTTTTTTTGTGAGGCTTTTGTAATGTTTAAGTTATAGCCTTGGCTTTCCAATAAATCAGCCATTTCTTTTCCATATTTATTGGAAATAATGCTTCTCAATGATTCATTTTTCTTATTGTCTTGATACTTTGCATTTTTGACAGATGCTCCTTGTCCGCCTATTATATCCACTATACATACTGAAGTTATTGCCATGTAACCGTTTCCGTTTGGGTTGTGAAAAGTTTTATCAGGAAAATGATCCCTTATTTTTCCATCAGCATTTTCATTAATTCCCTTCCCTCCGCATTCTTCTTCTATAATTGCAAGAATCTTTTTGGGATCTACACCAAAATCTTCTCCACTTTTAATTATCCACCTTATCATATTATTAAATTCTGACAGAAGCTCAATTTCCCGTTCTGTTCTTTCTTCCGGTAATTTTTCTCTGATTTGCGGAATATCCTTGTAATATGTTATTTTTTTGCCTGAATGATCTTTTAAATCATTAATGACATAAGATTCTAATGAGAGTCGATTATATGTAAATTCTACAGGTTTTCCAAAAGCTATGGTTTTTACTTGAACAGACGACATAGAATCATTAGAAGATGTTGTGTCAATCATTTTTTCTTTTAGATTTTTGAGTTCATCAATTTTTGCTTCAACCCAAATGCCATCATCGTTATATATTTCAATAGTTCCATTTTCAGCATTATAGCTTTCTAGCGATTTATTAAAAAGACCTACTTCGTCATAGTGTACACCATCTTTTACGGTATCGTGTTCC
The DNA here is from genome assembly GCA_945487905.1 of uncultured cyanobacterium. Lineage (GTDB taxonomy): Bacteria > Cyanobacteriota > Vampirovibrionia > Gastranaerophilales > Gastranaerophilaceae > CAG-196. Next base: position 8,716 of record CALYTW010000038.1, on the reverse strand, counting down.
AGTTTTCCGTTACCGTCAATGTCGTATAATACTTGCAGATATGAAGAAATTGTATCAATTATTGACATCTTATGCCACCTTTATCTTATACTTTTTTAACGGTTTTTTTTGAGTAAAACTTTAATATTTTTATCAATTTTTTACAAATATTAACAAATAGCTTTAAAATCCGTTACCTTAACCATCCATTTTTCTTATATTTTCCCCCTTTCATTTACTCCCTTCATTTACCCCACCACTTTACAGCTGATAGTGTTTGTATTATAATCGGCAGAGATATAATAGGGAGCTATATTTATGAAAAGGACAGCATTTCTTTTCCCAGGACAGGGTTCACAATTTTCAGGCATGGGAAAAGATTTTTATAACAATTATGAAGTATCAAAAAGAGTTTTTGATACAGCGGATTTGGTTTTAGGAAGAAAAATATCTTCAATTTGTTTTGAAGGTTCTGAGGAAGAATTAAAACAAACAACTAACACCCAGCCGGCAATAGTTACAACATCAATTGCAATATTGGAAGCTTTAAAAGTGCATGGTATAAGAGCTGATTATACAGCAGGGCATTCTCTGGGCGAATATTGTGCCATGTATACGGCAGGAGTTATGAGCCTTGAAGATACCATTCGTGCAATTCAAAAGCGTGCGGAATTGATGGGTTCTGTGCAAGGCGGAGCAATGGCAGCAGTTTTGAATGCGAGCGAAGAACAATTGCAGACTGGACTTGAAGAAGGCAGAAAATCAGGCTATGTCGATATCGCAAACTATAATTCTCCGGTACAGGTAGTAATTACAGGAGATGAAAATGCGGTTAAAAAGGCCGGAGAATACATGCTTGCAAACGGTGTAAAGCGTGTCGTTCCGCTTCCGGTGTCAGGAGCTTTTCATTCAAAATATATGGAAGAAGCAGGCAGTAAGTTTGATAAATTTTTGGATGATTTAAATATTAATGATGCCAAAATTCCTGTAATAACAAATGTTGATGCCGAATCAACCGTAAGTGCGAATGATTTCAGAATTAAAATGCCAAAACAGATATATTCATCAGTTCATTGGACACAAACTATTCAGAAAATGGTTGAAGAAGGAGTTGATACATTTATTGAAATCGGGCCTGGAAAAGTGCTAGCAGGATTGAATAAAAAGATAGCACCCGGAACTGTAGTTTATAGTATCAGCGACATTGAGACATTAAAAAACACTATAGATGTGTTAGAAGCGAATTTAACAGAAATAAAATAAGGAGAACTTTTATGACAGAAAGAAAAATAGCTTTAATTACAGGCGGAGGAAGAGGCATCGGCTTGAGTACCGCGCTTGAACTGGCAAAGGCAGATTGTGACATTATTCTTAACGGTATCGAAGGCGCTGAAACAGCAGAAGATGCTTTAAAACAGATTAAAGAATTTGGCGTAAATGCCTATTATTACCAATTTGATGTGTCTAAAAATGAACAGGTAGAACCTGCTATTGAAAAAATTATTGCAGAGCATGGAAAAATCGATATTTTGGTTAATAATGCGGGTATTACAAAAGACGGACTCTTTGTAAGAATGGATGCATCTCAATGGGAAGCCGTTATCAATGTTAACCTTTCAAGTGCATATTATGTAACTCATGCAGTTATCAAACATATGATGAAAGCACGTCAGGGTTCTATTGTAAGTTTATCAAGCGTTGTAGGTTTACACGGAAATCCGGGACAGGCAAACTATTCCGCTTCAAAAGCCGGTTTAGTAGGCTTAACAAAATCTCTTGCAAAAGAATTCGGTTCAAGAAACATCAGAGTCAATGCTGTTGCTCCGGGATTTATCCAAACAGCTATGACTGCAAATCTTAATAACACCGATGAATACATGAAGATGATTCCTTTGAAGAGAATGGGTACTCCAGAAGATGTTGCAAAGGTTATCAAATTCCTTGCTCTTGATGCTGAATATGTAACAGGTCAAGTTCTTGAGGTTTCAGGCGGGCTAATCATATAAGACTAATTATTTAAACAAAATAAAAGAGGATGACCAAAAAGTTATCCTCTTTTATTTGCCGATGGTCGGGGTCGAACCGACACGTAGTTGCCTACACCAGATTTTGAGTCTGGCACGTCTACCAATTCCATCACATCGGCTTATTCAATTATCAAATCCTCGTTATCTATTTAATCAAAAACATATTAAAATTTCAATTACTATTTTTACTTTTTCCTAAATATCCTTATAAAATATACAAAAGTCAATTAAAATCATGTTCCTTGAAGAAAATAATAACATTATGAAAAATTTTGTTTTAATACTTTTGATATTTTTAATAACCCTTACTCAGTCACAAGCATCTACATTTGAAGGCGGTGTCAGCGCCGAAGGCAGAGGTACTTCGAGCCGAATCGTAGATCGTGCTACAGGTAACGGAGTCGGCGGTGCAAAAATCACACTCCCGAAACAAAATTACACTACAAAAAGCGATTCTAACGGCTACTTTGAACTCGATACACACATCGACGGAACATCTATTCTTTCCGTCCAAAAAGACAGCTATAAGCCATATTCAGTAACGGTTACAGACCAAACTATATCCGCACCGATTGTAATAGGGATAGAAAAATCTAATGCCGGCGATCTGGTCTTAGATTCAAATATGTACCACCTCGGCGACAACAACTATTCAGATCTTTCCGCTAATGCAGGAGAATTTCGTATGCAGGCAATAGGTCCTTTCTATACAAAAAGATTTATTCTGAAGAATCTCAAATTTAACAAGCCTGTCTATATCGTAATAGGTTCAATTATAGGTATAGATACCGAAATGGCTCGTTCAATCGGTCAAAACCGCATTGCAAACGCTTTTTCGTCTCCTCCGGAAGTTTATTTTAACGGAAATAAAATTGCCGAAATCCAAATCAACGGCGACGGACAGCGCATAAAAGTTCCCCCGTCCCTGATAAGAAAAAATCAAGTAAACGAAGTCACTATTAAAACCGGCAGAAACCTTATGCAAACAGCCTATATCGACTACGATGATATAGAATTCATGAACCTGTTCTGCGAAAACTAGTGGGTGGTAAACTTATAATCTCGTCATCGCAAACCAGCAAAGGCATGGTAATCCAAATGGGAGGGTAGGAAAAAGAAATATGTAAAAGAATTGAGTTGTCCGGAATGACTACAAATTAAAATCCAATAATTCACATACCCTTAAGTCAAATGTTTTAGCTATGCTTAACAGATTTGTATATTTAACATCTGCTTTAAAATTAAAATAAATTTTAAGGTTTGGTATAAATAAATAAATTATAGACAGTTAGCCCTTCAATTTGCATTCGCAGCACATTTGGCAAGCCCCAAAAACTCCACCCGAAGCTTTTAGGTTTTTCCTGAAACAGCAATATTTCGGCTCATTGTATAAATCTTTTATACCTTTTTCTTTTACATTACCGACTTTTAAGGATAAGCAAGGATAAACAAACCCTTCGGGATTAATCATCATATCGCTGTAAGGATAATAACAAGGACGGTAAATTTCATTAACCGGTTTATCCGTTGAAGTTTGAAAAAATTTTTCAATTCCTTCAAGCGGATTTTTTAAATATTCAAACTTCGGCGAAAATCTTATTTTTACATTCGATTTTTTTGAAAGTGATTCAATCTCTTTGTAAACATCTTTGAAATGTTCCATATCAAAATACAAATTTATCGGATAGTTCTGCGTAAATTCCGGTATAAAATTTTCCTGTAAAACAGAGCTTTGTTTCCAACGATTGTTTCTCAAAAACGAAACAGATAGAAAATTAAATCCTTCTTTATCACACAGTTTATATAATTTCGGCAAATCATCAAGATTATTTTCAAGCACAATTGTTTTTATATCTATCATTTGCTTTGGTGCTTGTGATTTCAAATTCTCCAAGTTAGAAATAATGTTATCAAAAATTCCCGATTTTCCCCTATTGTTGTCATGATTTTCTCCATACCCGTCTAGTGAAACCGAAAGCAGTACTGGCTTTGCCTTTCTAAAAGCCTCTATTTTACTCTCATCAAGTAAAACCCCGTTTGAAACTACATGAACTTTGCCACAAACTTTTTTACAGGAATATTCTAAAATATCTTCAAAATCTGTTCTGAGAAACGGTTCCCCGCCAACAATAGTAACAATTCCATAAAAAGGAATTTGGTCAATTACCCTTTTCCATTCATCAGTAGTAAGTTCTTGTTTATTGCGTTCTTCTCCTATGTAACAATACGGACAATTCAAGTTACACCTGTATGTTAATTCCAAAAAATATCGCAAAGGAATCAGCGCCCTTCCAAATCGATTATTATACGAAAGTCTCGTATATCCACGTCTTACTAAATCAAATAACCCAGAATAATTCATAAATCGCCCGTTATCCCTAAGACATATATTAACACAAAGTTTAATGTTTGTTTATCAGAATAAAGTTAACATAGTATAGAATCCTCATCGCTCTTATTATTCCTCCCTATTGCAGGGAGGTTTTTTTGGAGTAGTGGGTGGACATGTATTTAGTCGGTTGCAAACTGCAAGTAATTGGCTTAATTGAAACAATGTCATAACAAGTATTTCTCCTAGTCTATGAATTCCAAATCAGATTTCATGTTTAGTATGTTTTTATTCAATCGCATAGATAATTAATTATCATTATATACTATGGAATTTGACCAAATCCTGTTTGCGCATTCTTATATTTTCGGGAGTAATTTCGACAAGCTCATCGTCACCTATGTATTCAAGACATTCTTCAAGCGACAATTCTTTATGTGCCTGTAATGTTACCATAACATCAGCTGTTGAGCTTCTCATGTTAGTTAATTTCTTTGTTTTACAAATATTTACGACAATATCCTGCGCCTTATTTCCTTCGCCTATTATCATTCCACGGTATACTTTTGTATGCGGAGTGACGAAGAATACTCCCCTGTCTTCAAATTGAGCAAGAGCATACGGGATTGCTTCTCCCTGTTCGTGTGCGAGAATGGAACCGCTTCTTTGTTTTGGAATATCGCCAGCATAGGGTTTATATTCGTCAAACGTATGATACATAATTCCATCGCCTCTTGTCATGCGGATAAATTCAGAGCGAAAACCAATCAACCCTCTTGCAGGAATTGAAAATTTCATTTTGGTTCTTCCGTTTGCGTTATTCATTTCAAGCATTGTTGCTTTTCTTCCTGAAAGCCTATCAATTGCACCACCTGCATATTCTTCAGGAACATCAATTAACAAATTTTCAAACGGTTCACAATGTTCGCCATTGATTTCTCTATATATAACTTCGGGCTTAGAAACCTGAAATTCGTAGCCTTCACGTCTCATTGTTTCAATCAAAATTCCGAGGTGTAATTCTCCTCTGCCTGAAACCTTGAAGCAGTCAGTTGAATCAGTATCTTCAACTCTTAGACTTACATTCTTTTCCAATTCATCATAAAGACGTTTTCTTATTTGACGGGAAGTAACAAATTTACCTTCCTGACCGGCATACGGGCTGTCATTTACAGAAAAATTCATCTGCAATGTCGGTTCATCAACCTTTATAAGCGGTAATGGATTAATATTATTCGAGGCACAAAGGGTTTCTCCGATTTGGATTTCTGAAAAACCTGCAATACCTACAATATCTCCGGCTTCTGCGGAATCAATTTCGACTCTGCCAAGGTCTTTAAAACCGAATAGCTTTGTAATTTTACCCTTAGTTACTCCTCCTGATGCATTTACCCAAGCAACGATATCCTGAGAATGAACAACTCCGTTTGCAATTCTTCCGACAACTATTCTTCCTACATAATCGTTATAGTCAAGGGTTGTTGCCCTGAATTGAAAAGGTTTAGTTGAATCTCCTTCAGGCTCCTTAATATTTTGCAAAATACAATCAAGAAGAGGAATCATATCTTTTCTTTCGTCATCAAGATTTTTTATTGCAAATCCGTTAAGACTGCTTGAATAAATATATGGAAAATCTATTAAATCTTCTCTGTCCGTAAGCTCTGTAAACAAATCAAAAACTTTGTCCAAAGCACCATCCGGGTCAGCAGCAGGTTTATCAATTTTATTTATAACAACAATAATTTTTATACCAAGTTCCAATGCTTTTGAAAGTACAAAACGGGTTTGGGGCATAGGACCTTCTGCTGCATCTACAATCAATAACGCACCGTCCACCATACCTAATACACGCTCCACTTCCCCTCCGAAATCTGCGTGTCCGGGGGTATCTACAACATTGATTTTAACCCCTTTATAGTCAATGGAAATATTTTTTGAAAGAATCGTAATTCCTCTTTCACGTTCCAAATCATTGCTGTCCAAAACTCTTTCTTGAACCTGTTGATTTTCTCTGAAAACTCCGCTTTGTTTCAAAATGCAGTCTACCAGTGTTGTTTTGCCGTGGTCTACGTGTGCTATAATTGCGATATTTCTTATATTTTTAGAAACCATAAAAAATCCTATCGTCCTCAAGTGTACTGTTTACACTTATATTGTATTAAATAAACTCGTTTTTGCAATATATTTTTTTATATATTTTGAGAAATAAAATTAAATTTTGTTTTTTTACGGAAACTCATTATAATATAAATATGAAGAAACTGGTTGTAATATTTATTATATTTTGTTTTGCACTGCCATCAAACGCTGCGTTTTGGAACAGAAAAGACAAATCTTTGGAAGCTGAGATGGAAGGTAAAGGCTATGCTGGGACTCTGCCTGATTTGGAATCAAAATTTCAAAAAAACGAAAAGAAAACTTCGACTCCGATTTTTGAATCTCAAAAAGGCTTTGATAACCCAAAAGACTTGAAACCTCTACCAAAAGACAATCCGGCTTTTATCGATATAATTTCCAAAAAAGACAATACATCCCGGTACGTTTTTGATGCAAATGAAATAATTCCGCTTATGGAAAAGCTTGTTGACTGCATTGAAGACAACGGAAATGTACAGCTTTTTGTAACAAGAGCAAATGTTTTATCAATGAATATTGACTACCTGACTGAAAAATATGAAGGTCAGCCGGAAAGTTATTATGAATCTTTTAAAAAAATGACAGAAGTTAATCGTTATGTAAAAACTCTTGCACAGCTTCGCAAAGAAGCAATAACATACCAGCGGTATCTTGCATACCAATCTTCCGGTTCAATTTATAATCCTGAAACAATTAACCAACAGCTTCAATATCTGCTTGAAGAATTAAATAACGCTATTTTACTGCTCAAGCAGGAAGGCTGATATACGGGCTGATATATTAACTTTTGTAAAATTAATTGTGATTTTAAGCAATTCCTGCTCTTTACCAAACTTATATCAGCGGAAAGGTGGTGCCATGGCTCTAACATCATCAATAACAGGAAGATATGATAATAATGATGTTCGTGTTGAGATAAATTCAAAACGCCAAGAACCGAGATATTATAGAGTTCCTGAAAATAAAGCCGATGCTTTCCAAAGAGAGTATAAAAAAAACAGTGCTAGAATGCCATGGATAAACACAGGTCTTACTCTAGGTGCAATCGCTGCAACAATAATCCCAATGTCATTTCTGACAAATAAAATTGATAGCAGGTCAATCCGAATGCTATTAGGAGTTCTTGCAGGCCTTGTTGGCGGTGTCGGATCAATGTATTTGGGTGCAGAAATTGAAACTGACAGTCATAAAAAACTGCTCAGCAAATATAATGCTCAGGAAATAGATTCTTCAACGTCCACATTCCCTGTCTAATATTTACGAAGGGTATTTTTTCGGGTATTATGTATTTATGATTTTGAGATATTTCTACAAGTTCTTTGCATACTTCAGAGATGAAAAAAGGTTTTTTTTAAACTTTGCCTTTTTATCCCTTATAGCAGGACTTTTGGAACTGTTTGGCGTTGCATTGACTTATCCTTTTGTGCTTAAAATAATCTTAAATTCAAAATCTGAAGAAAGCATTACGGTGCTTTTGATTGGAATTGGAATTGTCCTGTTATTTTTGATAAAAAATGTATTTATGATTTTTTATACATATCTGCAAACGAGATATACCAATCAATTTGAGTCCAAGATTAAGATAAAATTTATGGAGTATTTTTTAACTTCACAATATCAAAATGCTGCACAAATACCGTTTGCATTAAAGAATAAAATTTTTTCATATTTAATACCGACTGTCACAAATAACTATATTTTCAGGCTGTTAAATCTTTGTGTTAATCTTGTTATCTTCACTCTCATTACCGTTTTGCTTGCAGTAAAATTTCCTGTTGCGGCTTTTTGTGCAATAATTTGCATACTTATTCTTCTTAAAACGCAAGATTTTGTATATAAACCGCTTGTTAAAAAGGCTTCAGAGAAGGTTAATGCACTGTCTTTAAAGACTCATCAAGCGTTCAACGAAATTTTAATCGATTTAAAAAGCATAAAAGTTTCTAACAATGAAAAATATTTTTATAATCGGTTTAAATCAACTACAAACGATTATCATGAAAATTACAGCGGAATGTCGTTTCTAAATATTGTTCCTCCATACGTTACAGAACCGTTTATTATAATAATGCTGTTTATTTTTCTGGCAATAATATCATTTCAGAGTCTCAGTTCTCCGGAGAAGCTTGTTGCATCTTTCGCATTGATTGTTTCGGCAATATTTCGCCTTGCTCCGGCAATTTCCAGATTACATGGAAATAGTTGGCCACAACTTCTTGAATCTTAGAAATTTGAAGCCCCCTATTTT
>CALYTW010000037.1 GCA_945487905.1 uncultured cyanobacterium | reverse complement strand
CTCCCGGGCTGTCATTTCTGTCGCCACCCATTTTGCAGTTAACAAGAGCGTTTCCTGAAGGCATATTTCTTAAATTGGCAAAAGCAATATAAACTTGTCCTCCCTGCTGGAACATAGCTTCTTCATAGCCGTTCTTGGTAAGAACATTTGCTTTTAAATAGAGGGTTTTGTTTTCGGGAGAATTTGTAATAACCCTAAATGTAGTTGATAAAGGAGAGTAGAGATTACCAGTTCTGTCTGTAATATTTGCTGTCAGTACCGGACTCGTAACAGGTGTAATATTTGTATAAGGTGCAATTGTAAAACTCATCTGCACACCGGCAGAAGGCACACTTTCAACACAATGTCCCGCACAAAAAGATAAAAAGATTATTAAAATTGATAAAAACAATTTGCTGATTAATTTTTTCATACTTTTCACTCTACACTCTCCCCTTGAAAAACCCATTCTCCTGTGGGCTATCTCCCAATGCTTATACTAAACTATTGTACAAATTGTAACAATATGTAAAATTTTACAAAAAACATTAAAGTTTTGACCCAAAACTGCCGTTATGCATGCAGAAGAAAGGTTTTAATTAAGGTTTTAAATAATCATACAAAAATATGAGATTTGAAACTGAATATCATACAAAAAGAGGAAATTTTTAAAAAGTACATTGAAGTTTTGTTACAAATTGTTACAATCTGGATAGGATATCCCGAAAGAGAAAGATTTTTCATGAAAAAGACACTTATCACAACCCTTATACTTTTTGCTTGGACTATGTTTAGTCCTGCATTTTCGGCTGTGGAAATGGATTATCAGGATACAATAACAACAATAACTTCGCTTGGTGTTGAAAGAAAGCTGATTATTAACAGCAATGATGATTCGAGATATCGCATAGAAGTTCGTTCTCTGGCAAATACTGTTTCAAATTCAAGCGGTACAGTGGAAATACCTTTAGCAAATTTTGTCATCAACAACAATACTCAAGACATAGATTTTATAGACAGCGAGTTTTCAACTTTATACAGCAATGTAACTTTTAATGGTGTTCCGCAAATCGTAACTGCAAAAATTAAAGATTACGGAATGGTTCCGATGGGAACGTATAATATAGGATTGCAAATGCAGGCGACAAACCTTGATACGTCAGAAATAACATCAACTATGTTTAATCTTCGGCTTGTAGTTGAAAAAACTCAAAATATAGCGATAACCGGTTCAGGTTCACAGTTTAATATGTCGGCATCAAATGCATTGACAAAGAATGCAAGAATTACGAATGAATCAAATCTGCCGATAACAGTAAATTCTAACTGCAATTGGGTTTTAGTTTTGAAAACTGATGCGGAATTCGGTACAACTCCGGGAAATTATTATGTTAGAACAATCGGCGGAAGTTCCAATGTAACTCAAAGATTACAGGAAAATGTACTTTTGGAAGAAAGTAAAGAGATTATACTCGCAAAGGGAAATGCTTTTTCAAGTAATGAAGAAGTTGATGTACAATTCACGCTTGAAAGCAGAGACGGGGAATTTATCCCCGCAGGAAATTATAATAACAGAGTTAAATACTTAATCAGGGAGGATAGTTAGAAGTATGAAGAAAAGACTACTGGGTACAATTTTAGCATTAATAATGGCAGTCCCTGCATTTGCATCGATTGCGGTGTCTCCTACCAAGATTGACTTAAATGCAACTAAAGTTAAAGCAAATTATATGACTACAGCTATTGATATAAAAGGAAGTTCAATGACTCCTGTGAGATATAAAGCCTATGCAGAGTATTTCAAAGTAAATGAAAAAGGCGAACTTGTATTTATAGAGCGTTCAAATGACCCGCAAAATATAGCAAAAAGGCTTAAATTTATACCATCTGAATTTACTGTAGCACAAGGCAAAAGTCAGAAACTTCGTGTTAATATTCCGAACTTAAATACGCTTGCAGACGGCGAATCCAGAGCAATCCTTTATATAGAAGATATAAATCCGAAGGAAATGAATTTGGATACAGGCAGAGCAGGAATCGGCGCACAGCTAATCGTTAAAACGAGAGTCGGAATTCCTATATATGTAGATTATGGGAAGGCCGTGAGAAATGCGGAAATTGAATATGCAAAGATTAATAAGCAAAAAGACGGATATTATTTGGAAATGAAAGTCGCTGACTCGGGTAATTCTAAAGTCAGGTGCAATGGAGCGGTTCAGATAATAGAAGGAAAAAAACTCAAATCGGAAACTAAGCTTCAGGAATTTGTTACAGCACCGGAAAGCTTTAATATTGTAACAACAAAAATCAATACAGAAAATATTGAAGCAGGAAATTATATTGCACGGGTAATTGTAACATATAGAGATATCAATGAAAAAATGAAAACATTGAAAAAAGAAATAGAACTAAGTTTATAGCAAAGGTAATTGTGTAAGAAGCCAAAAAAAGAAAGAAAGGAAGGTTTACCCTATGAAAATCACAAAATTATTACCCCTGGCACTCGCATCAGTATTGCTGGCTAGCCCTGCTTTTGCGCTAGACAGTGTAACAACTGCAACATCACAGATGAACTTGAATCTGAAAAAATTTGTCAGAGTTTCAACGGCTAACACAAACATTACATCTGTTGCAGACTATGATGCAGAGTACAAAACTTTAACACTGGAAGCACTTGCTCCAACATTCCACATTGTAACAAACGATCCGATGCAGATTATTACAGTAACTGCTAAAACAAAGAGCGGTTCAAAGGATGCTTTGTACAAAATTGCCGGTCCTGCATCAGGCTACGCTATAGCATTTGCTAACACAACACAAATTCCTGATGACACTGCTATTGAAAACTTGACAGGCGGTGAGACTCCGTCAATAGCTAACAATGCCGATGTAATAGGTGTTGGTATTACAGCTATGACATTGACCCCATCTGCTACATACGGTGGTGCTACAAGAGATGCCGGAGCTACAAACCTAAACAGCAGAGTGTACAACATTGAGGAAGGTACTTATGATTTGGCATTTACATTAGATACAACCCAAATGGACGGTACTTTCTCGACTCACGATTCATACGGTACATATACTACTAACTTGATTTTGACAGCAACTTCAGGTTCATAGTTGAATTATTATTTAACAAGGGGAAACACCCCTTAGCCCGATTCCCTCTCCCGAGGGAGAGGGAAAAAGGAAAAGATGAAAAAATCAAAGATATTAAAAACTTTATCCATATTAACTCTGCTCGCATTCTGTGCGGGCAGGAGTTATGCGGATGGCACACAGATTACACAAACGCTTAGCGCAACAATACAACCTTCTGTATCGGTTACCAAATCGGCAGCTTCGGTTGAAACAGGTGAAATTGATCCTGAGAACGGTTCTCATGCCGGTATTGTCTCTGTTTTTAATATATCAACAAACGGAAATGATTCAAATTATGATTTTTTCCTATCTGCAACTTTTCCAAATGCAGCATCAATGATATCAGCATATGACGGATTCGGAAACATAATGTTCGGGAATGTAGCGTATCCGCCAACCGAACTTGCTATACAGGATGCTATTATCCACGGTACATATAATAAAAATGTCATATCATATCCGGTTACCGTTACTGCTGAGAGTCCAATGACAGTGACAACATATACTCATCCAAATTACAGTAATTGTTACAGATTAAAGCTTAATAGTTCACAAGAAGGTTCTCTTACACATACTGTCGGGACAACTCCTGTTACAAATACATATATTCTGTCACAAGATGCAGCAGGAACATATCAGGCAACAATTACTTTGACAGCTGTAGCTAAATAAACGTATTTCCAGAGGTCGGATGACCAAATATATCCTAATAAGTTAAATAGAACAAGGCATGGCTTGCCTTTATGTGAATGAAAACAGAATAGAATACTTCCTTTAGCCCAAAATGGGAGAGAGAAGAATTTCAAGTTGAGTGATAGTGAAACTTAGAAATCAGAGTGATGGTTTTAAATAAAATGTATTACCCTCATCGTGGCTTTGTCCGCCTTCTCCCTTCATCAGAGAAGGGTCTGGATATTCAAACCCCCTTTCTATGAGGAGAGGGAGAGAAAAGAAGAAATGTTAAATAGAGCAAAGAAAATGTTAATAATTTCGGCAATAGCAGGTACAATGTGCCTGACACTGCCGTCTTTTGCTCTTGATTCTACGGTATCTTATATTAATATTAATAACCTTGCATATCAGGATATTGAAATTGTAATCGATAATAATAACAGGATGCTTGTTCCTTTTAAACAACTGGCTGATATTTTTGTAATTCCATATACAGCAAACCGTGTGGAAAAGATTATAGGATTTAAAGCTTTAGACGGTGGAGATGGTGTAATTAACCAAAACGGTATATTTATTAACGATACAAAAATTTCTGATATTAAACCTGTTTTTATTATGCAAGGAATTATGGATGGCGTTTTCAATGAGGCTTATATACCTGCTGACGTTGCATCACGGATTTTTAATGTGAAATTAGAAACAGACTATGAGAACCTTGCTTTAAATGCCGAGGTAGCACGAGATATACCGGCTTTACAGATGAATAATATTTTACTTGCTGAAGGTAAAGGGCCAAGAGCATATCAAGATGTAGTTTCTCCAAAAAAATCCGGTAAAATTACTCTCAAAACAATCGGTTTAAAAAGTAATATGGTCTCAAACGATATTACGACTAAAAACGGTGCATTTCGTAATTCCAGCGATATGTTTAGCGGTTCAACACAAGTAAGCATAAACGGAGGTTTGCTGGGTGGTAAATATCGTGTTGAAGCAACCGAATACCACTATAAAAATGATGCATTTTTATTTGGAGGTTTGACAGGTACATATAGAAATAAATTCAAATATAACAAGAATGACAAAGAGTATTATTATGAATTAGGTAAGGTTCGTGGTGTAGTCGATTCAGATGCTTCAATCGGTACTAATATTTTTGGTGCGCAGATATGGAACTACGATAATGAGAGACCCAACCCTCATACGCTGTGCGGTTATGTAAAACCGACAAGTTTGGTAAGAATGACGGTTAATGATTTAGAACCTGTAACCCTGAGTACATACGCAGGTTATTATACACTTAAAGATGTTCAACTTCCAAACCCGGTTAAGAATATAAAGTTGGAAGAAATTAACGAAGATGGAACAGTTGAATTGATATCTGATGAAAGATATCCGATATACGGCGATAGACCTTTTGAGAAAGAAGACAGAGGTACGGCTTATGCCGGTGTTTGGGGATATCAGAACAGGTTGTTCAGAGAAGGTGCAAACATTTATCGTGGCATGAACAAAAAGGCAACCGTAGGCGGAGAATATCAATATGGTGTCAAAGATAACATAACTTTTAAGTCGAAAATCAGCGGAGATAAAATTTACGATAAAGTTGATGCTAAAACTGTATACAGCGTTCCGACCAATGATTCACTTCTTGTAGTCGGTACTCAAAAAAGTACAAACTATCAGGAAGGTGCTACGACTTTGAATACAATTGAATGGCAAAGCAAAAAGAATCAATATGTAAAAGCTCGTGCAGTTGTCGGAGGCAGTGTGGCGCACGATTTAAGAGATAAAGATACTCACGCAGGGTATATTGGTAAATTAGCGGCAGAATATGATCATGATGTTTCTAATTTTAAAAAAGACCTGACAAAATATCATTTAGGTGTATTTAAACCAAGAAGAATCAAAGCAAAAGCAGAAATTTTCCAGACATCACCGGATTTCTATATAGCAAGCAGTGACTCAACTTCAAAAAATGACAGAACCGGTGGTAAGGCTTCTGCAGGATTCAGTTTTAATTCGACTTCTGCAAGCGGAAGTTATTCACGATACTTTTCCAATATGAATCACAGATATCAAGGCGGAACAATTACTTTTGATGAAGCTGATATAGGTGCGAGTACAAGGATTCCGTATGTAGCAACAGTTCAATTCAGCGGTAATTACAGACATGGTAAAAATGATTTGGGCAGAAATGAAAACTACTATTATGATGGAAGTGTAGAACGTGATTTTGCCAATATACTCAGGTTAAGAGCCGGACACAGAGAAAGCTTGTATGATACAAAGTTTGACATTCCTACCGTAGATAACAGAGATTATTACTCAAAATATACCGATAATTATATTGAATCAGAAACCAATATTCCGCATAACTTCGGAAGATTCATGCTTGGTCACAGCTTCATTAATTATAAGACACTTGATTATAAAAACGGCTATAATATTTTTCGTTTCGGTTACACCTTCCCAACATGGAAACGATTTACACTGGGATTGCGCTACGGCTTTAAATATGATAATCAACATGGCAATGAATGGGGTGTAACTCTCGGTTACAGAGCAAAATCAGGACAGTACATGTCCGTTGGATATCAATTTACGCAAAATGGCGGTTATTTCTTAAATAACATGTTTGTGCCGACAACAAACAGTCATGCAGTTAACTTTACATTTAATGATGCATTTCAAATATTCCACAGAGGCTTTAAATCAGTTGGTGATGAAAATCTTAACAGAGGATTGTTTGAAGCAATCGCTTTTGTTGATGTAGATGGAGACGGTAAATATACTAAAAAAGTCGATATACCAATGAAAAATATACCGCTTATTACAAGTTGGAATGCAGATAAAAACTATACTAACAGATGGGGTAGAGTTTATTCTCAGAGTTTAGAACAAGGCATATACACTGTATCGCTTAATATGGAGGAACTTCCTATGACGGTTGCTCCTTTCTCTAATGATTTAGTCTCGAGAAGAATTAAAATCGACGGCGGTAAAACCACTCTGCTTGAAGTTCCTTTAGCTTCAACCGTTGGTTCTGTTTCTGGTACGCTTAAAATTACTGATGATTTTGACAGAGGTTTAAAAATAACTGACTTTGTTGTAGTACTTCTTGATTCTAACGGAGAAGAAGTTAATTACTCCACAGTCGGAAGTTCAGGGGAATTTTATATTTCAGGACTAGCACCCGGAGAATATACGCTAAGACTTGATGAACGGTATATTAGTGCTTACGGCTTGGATGAAGGTCAAAACAGTATGATAAAAGTTGTTATTCCTGCCGATTATTATAATCCGACAGACATAACGGATCAATTGCTTGAGTATAAAACACTAGCATTATAAAGATTTCTATTTAACATATAACACATATGTGGCTTGGCTGTTCAAAAGACAGCCTTTTTTTTCGACTTTTCCATGAATTTTTGCATGAATTTTGTTAATTTTTGTAAAAAATTTTAATCAGGCATGCCCCATGATTTTAAAATTTGTAGTAACATACCATGTATCAACTATACCCAAATCTTTTCCCAAAATGATTAGATAAAAATACTTATACTGGCTCAAAAGGGGGTCAGTTTTTTTTTGTGGAGAAATAATTTCCTATATTAAACTAAAAATTCTTCATAAAATATTTGATATCTTTAGGAAAAAGTTCAACAAATTTAAGCATATATTGTGTGGCAGAAATATTTTCTTCTTCATTATATTCAGCACCAAAACAAGGATTTGAGATAATCTTCCCTTTATTTTGCGCTTTTAGATAGGAAGCCCACATAAGACAGCCCGTATAAAATCCTATATTATATCAAGAATTTTTTATGATACTGCATAAACTTGGCTTTCTTTTGGGAAAGGTTTTTAAAGCGGATTAATATCCATATAGAGATACTGAACAGTACCTTGAAATGCCAAAATATATGGCACAAACCCCGGATCAAATTCCCATCCTTGTCTTGTTGCTGTCATAATTTCTCCGTTATACAGCTTTGAATATTAATGTTGCATTGTGACCGCCAAATCCGAAAGAATTTGAAAGAGCTGCTTTCACTTGTTTTTGCCTTGCCTTTTGCGGAACATAATCCAAGTTTGCAACTTTTTCATCCTGATTATCAAGATTTATTGTCGGAGGAACAATACCGTCAGTTATAACTTTTGTACAAACAATTGCTTCAACAGCACCTGTTGCACCAAGCATATGCCCGTGCATACTTTTCGTTGAACTTACAAGCAAGTTAGGATTTTTTTCCTTATCCCCGAATATTTTTGCAATTGCTTGTGATTCGGCAATATCACCAAGACCTGTGCTTGTTCCGTGAGGGTTTACATAATCAATATCTTCCGGCTTCATCTTAGCATCCGCAAGTGCAAATTCCATAGCTTTTAACGCTCCTTTGCCTTCAGGGTCAGGTGCTACTATATCGTGAGCATCGGCGGTTTGTCCGTAGCCGACGATTTCGGCATAAATCTTTGCACCTCTTGCTTTTGCATGCTCGTATTCCTCAAGCACCATAACACCGGCTCCTTCGCCCATAACGAAACCGTCACGATCTTTGTCATAAGGTCTTGATGCTTTTTCCGGTTCGTCATTTCTTTTTGATAAAGCTCTGCATGCCGTAAAAGCACCCATGCCAAGATTAGAAATGGTTGCTTCGCATCCGCCTGCCACAATCACATCAGCATCGCCGTATTGTATACTTCTGAAAGCGTCGCCAATTGAATGTGTACCTGTTGCACAAGCCGATACGACAGCTTTGTTTACACCTTTATATCCGTGCTTCATGGAAATTCTTCCTGAAGCCATATCAGCAATCAACATCGGAACAGTAAACGGAGAACACTTTGTAGGTCCTTTTTCAATCATAGCTATATGATTTTTTTCAAAAGTATTAAATCCGCCTGCTGCAGCACTGACCATAACACCTATCTTGTAAGGGTCAATATTTGCATTATTAATCCCTGAATCTTCAATTGCTTCATCAGCAGCAACCATTGCGAACTGGGTAAATCTATCCATTCTTTTTGCTTCTTTAGGCCCAAAAAGTTCATCCGGATTAAAATCTTTCATTTTTATTTCGGCTGCTATAGTGACTGCATGCCCTTCAAGTGACATATTTTCTATGTGAGAAACTCCGCTTTTTCCTTCTTTCATGGAGTTCCAAAATTTTTCAATTCCCACGCCACACGGAGTAACAACCCCTAATCCTGTTATAACTACTCTTCTGTTTGACATATTTATACCTCGTGAAGTGCGACTCGTTAATCGTGAACCGAATATTTAACAAACCACGAGCCGCAACTCACGATTCACGATATTAAAAAAGGGTGGCAAATGTATATTATAATGCTACCACCCACCCTTTTAATACTAACTTTGCATAACTAATTATGAGTGAGACTCAATATAGTTAACAGCATCTTGAACGGTTTGAATTTTTTCAGCTTCTTCATCAGGAATTTCACAACCGAATTCTTCTTCAAAAGCCATAACCAATTCAACTGTATCTAATGAGTCAGCACCAAGATCTGCCGTAAAGCTTGCCTCAGGAGTAACTAATGCTTCATCACAGCTCAATTGGTCTACTACAACTTTTTTTACTTTTTCTAATGTACTCATGTCTTAATCCTCTTATTTAATGTGCTTTACACTTTTCATACAAGATTATACTTGCTCAAAATAATTTTGCAAATTTTTTAAAAAATTGTTACAAAGTGAGTTTTCGGAAAAACTCTAGTTTTTCCTGCACACTCTGGGGAACGGTTTCAAGTAAGACTAGGTGCGGGATAGTACATAGTCTTACTTTCACACACTTTGGGTCGGATTTGAAAAAGTCGAAAAATGACAATTTTTCGACTTTTTCAAATCCTCTATTTACTTCCAAACTTGTAGTATTAAGTACAATCTGTTTTACATTTGCCACTCGACTTTTTCCGCATCTCAAGTGGTAAATTTCACGAATAACTTTACTAGCTTGTTTGTTTTATTTATACTCGTCTTAAAGAGGTAACAATTATGAAAGACATGCTTGATAAAATTATACAGATAGAAAAACGATATAACGAGCTTGGTGTCATATTATCCGATCCTGCCGTTATTCAAGATTACAATAAATTTAGAGATTTATCCAAACAGAGGAAATCTATGGAAGAAACAGTTAATCTCTATTATGAATGGAAAAAAGCAGTTGATGCAATTGAAGATGCTAAACAAATGATTCATGAAGAAAAAGATGAAGAGATGAAATCATTTTTGAAAGCGGAAATGGAAGAAAATGAGGCAAAACTTCCTGATTATGAAGAAAGAATGAAAGTTCTACTCCTTCCCCGTGACCCTATGGATGACAAGGATATTATGCTTGAAATAAGAGGCGGTGCCGGCGGAGATGAAGCAAATATTTTTGCCGGAGATTTGGCAAGGATGTATCTTAAATATGCGGACAAAATGGGCTGGCAGACTCAAATTCTTTCTAAAACAGAGTGTGAAGCAGGCGGTTATTCCGAAATCATTATTTCAATAAAAGGTGATGCGGTTTATTCAAGACTAAAATATGAATCAGGTGTTCACAGGGTTCAAAGAGTTCCTGAAACTGAATCACAGGGCAGGGTTCACACTTCAACGGCAACAGTTGCGGTTATGCCCGAAGTCGATGATGTTGAAATCGAAATTCGCCCGGAAGACATTGAAATGTCTACTGCTCGTTCGGGCGGTGCCGGCGGACAAAACGTAAATAAAGTCGAAACTGCGGCAAGATTGTTCCACAAGCCAACAGGTATAATGATTTTCTGTACAGAAGAACGCTCTCAATTGCAAAATAAAGAACGTGCAATGCAAATTCTGCGTTCTAAATTGTATGATTTGGAAGTTCAAAAGCAAATGCAGGAAATTACCGACCTAAGGCGTTCTCAGGTAGGAACAGGAGACAGAAGCGAACGTATAAGAACATATAACTTTCCTCAAGGTCGCCTGACCGATCACAGAATAGGGCAAAACCTTAATGTTTGGACAGTTATAGACGGCGATTTGGATGAATTATTGAATTTGCTGATAGAATATGACCAGAAGCTTAAACTTGAAAAACTGGCAGAAACAAATTGACAAAAAGAGGGTTAAACCTCTTTTTTTATGGTATAAATAAATTGTGGATATTAAAAGAAAGTGTATTTCTTGCGGAGAATCTAAAAACCGTAACGAGATGATTAAAATAACAAAAGAGTATGCGAGCGGAAATGTTGTCATAGAGCCGAATTCTAAGATATTTGGCAGATCTGCATATCTTTGTTATAATCAGAATTGTATAGATAATGCTTTTAAGAAAAACAGAATTAATAAAATATTGAAAACAAACTCAAATATAGATAAAAAGATTCTGGAGGACTTGTTATAACAGGATTTGAAAGGGACAACGGATGGACAATTTAAGAGTCAGCGAGTTAGCTAGAGAACTCAATTTAACCAGCAAAGAGGTTATAGAAAAGTTCGCAGAGATTTCAATTTTAGTGAAATCTCACTCGAATACCGTTTCTTCGGAACAAATTCGTAAATTAAAAGAACATTTGGGGTTGACACCTCAAAAAACTGCTCCTAAAAAAGCGTTTATCGTAAAAAAAGCAAAAACTCTGTCTGCCGAACCGGAAGTTGTAAAAACAACTCCGAAAGAAACAGATAAACCTAAAGGTATTGAGCGTGTTCAGAGGATTGAAAAGGTTGAAAAAGTCGAAATAGTTTCCGAGCCTGAAAAAACAGAACCTGTTAAAAAACCGGTTCAGGAAAAACCTGCAGTAAGGGTAGAAAGAACAAAAATAGAATATCCTAAAAACCAATCAAGAATTGAAATAGTAAGAAAAGCGCCTCCGAAACCAGCTATAAACCAGACTGACGGAGAAAAAAGACTCCAGAGGCCTTCTGGAAGCGACAAAAAACCATTTAAAAAAGAGGGCGGAGAGAAGAAACTTGTAGAAAGAAGAATTATTCCGCAGGAGATTTATGAAGGCAAAAGCGGTTCACGCAGACGTTCTGACAGCAAGAAGAAAGAAAAAGATTATAATTCAAAGAAAGAAGATCAGGAGATGATTTCTCTTGAAAAAGCTGCTGCACAAAAGCACAAAAAGCGTTCGCACAAAGAAGAAGAAAAAGAGGCTGTTACATCAATAGTAGTGAACAGGCCTATGACGATTCAGGAATTAGCTGATAAAATTCAAAAAACTCCTGCTGATATTGTCAGATTTTTGATGTTTCAGGGAATTATGGCAACCGTAAACCAGCTGATTGACATCGATACAATCAAAAAGATTTGTGCTGAGTATGAGCTTGAAGTTCTTGACGAAGACATAGAAGCCTTTATGGAAGAAGAACTTGAAAAAGAAGAAAAACAAAAAGCTCTGACAGAAGTAGATAAAAAATTACTTAAAAAACGAGCGCCTGTTGTATCAATTATGGGACACGTTGACCATGGTAAAACTACACTTCTTGACAGCATCAGGGCATCAAAACATAAAATTGTTGCGACTGAAGTTGGCGGAATAACCCAGTCAATCGGTGCATATACTGTTTATCTTGATAATAAACAGGAAAAGAAAATTGTTTTTGTAGATACTCCGGGGCATGAAGCATTTACGGAAATGCGTGCGAGAGGTGCAAAGGCTACGGATATTGCGATTCTTGTTGTAGCGGCTGATGACGGTATAATGCCTCAGACGATTGAAGCTATAAACCATGCCAAAGCCGCAGAAGTTCCGATTATTGTTGCTGTTAATAAGATTGATAAACCCGGTGCAAATCCCGATAAAGTTTTACAGCAATTAACCGAACACGGGCTTGTTCCTGAAGAATGGGGCGGGGAAACCATTACAGTCAAGGTTTCTGCTCTGCAAGGTTTGGGTATTGATGAATTGTTGGAATATATATTATTAGTAGCAGAAGTTCAAGATTTGAAAGCAAACCCGAAAGCAGAGGCTTCAGGTGTTGTAATTGAAGCGTATTTAGACAAAGGAAAAGGTCCTGTAGCTACGCTTTTGGTGCAAAACGGTACTTTAAGAGCCGGCAACTGTATTGTTGTAGGTACTGCATGCGGACGTGTAAGGGCATTGCTTTCGGACTCCGGCGAAAGAATTCAGAAGGCGGAACCTTCTACTCCTGTTGAAATTCTCGGTTTGACAGAAGTCCCGAATGCGGGGGATTATTTTGAAGTCGTTCAGAATGAAAAAGAAATGAAAACTATTGTTGATAAGAGAAAAGAAAAAGAACGTGATAAACGTCTTGATGCAATGCTTCCTGCGCATATGAGGAGAGAATCCGGAGCGGCAGAGGACGATGTTCCGCACCTTAATCTTATTATTAAGGCAAACACCCATGGTTCGGCGGAAGCTGTTTCGCAAGCTATTGCGCAGCTTGAATCTGATGAAATCGTTACAAAGATTATCCATGTAGGTGTTGGAGATATTTCTGAAGCCGATGTTATGCTGGCATCAGCTTCGAATGCTTTGATTCTTGGATTTACTGTTAAAGAAGACACGAATGCGCTTGCTGCAGCTGAAAAAGAAGGGGTTACGATTAAGAAATACGATATTATATATCAGGTTCTTGAGGACATTGAATCTACAATGATTTCTCTGTTGACACCGGAAATCAAAGAAGTAGCAACAGGCGAAGCTGAAATCAGACAAATATTTACTATAGGAAAAACAAACAAGATTGCCGGATGTTATGTTACAGAGGGCAAAATTAATAAAAATGATACGGCAACTATCCTCAGAGACGGTCAAGAGATATTCAAAGGTGCTGTGGACCAGCTCAAACGGTTCAAAGATGATGTAAAGGAAGTTGCACAAGGCTTTGAATGCGGTATATCTTTTGTTAAGTTTAATGATATACAAGAAGGGGATATTATTAAATTTGTAACTACAAAAGAAGTAGAAAAGACGACACTGTAGCAGGATGTATAGAGGTATGTCAAAAGCTAAGTATCTCTGAAAAAAGCCCTAAAAAAGTGTGTATTGTTACAAAATGTTAAGAAATGCTCAACACCCTTGTTGCCATGGGCTAAAAGCATGACCTAATAAAATCAACCATCATTGCTTAATTGTTAAGTTTTGTAACAAAAACTGTTCAAAACATGCAATTTTGCGGGTTTGAAATACTTTATATATACACGAGGACAAATTAAAGAGGAAAGAGAAACAAAATGATCGGTTTAGGTATACAATCGAATAACTATATGGTTCCTTGGGGAGCTGATATGTTCAGAGGAGTTCCCGGTTCTATGAATATTCAATTGAATCAAGCTTTGGCTGATCTTCAGGCAAGATCAACAATGTGGAATGTTCCTACATTCGGTTTTGACTTTAATTCTTATCCTAATATGCCTTATACAGGAATTGAAGGACTTTTAAATCCTCAGTATACTTGGAATCAACAAATGTGGAATAACGCAGCAAACGGCAGTCTGGGTATGGGCTGTGTTGGTAGCGGAATAGGCGCGTTCGGTAGAAACTTCGGTAACTTTGGTATGTCAAATCCGTTCACAAGCCCTTGGAATGCTTCTACAGGCGATTCGTCTTCAACCGACCCTGATACAAAGAAATATAACAAATTATTGAACTTCTTAAAGAAATTAAATGATTATGTTCAGAATGATACATCTGCACATATCCTTACATCTGCCCAAAAAGACAGATTGGATGAACTGGCAAAACACGGTTCAAAAGAAAAGGATATGAAGGATAAATATAACGAATTAAAGGAATTCTATGACGGTTTGAATTCATCAGATATTCAGTACTTCTTAGAATTTGGCTCTACAAAACTTTCCATAAACGGAAAAAATAACGGCGCTACATTATATGAATCACTCGTTAACAGTGGGTTCGAATATAGTGATACAGCAATAGATAAGGCGGATTTGGCGGGAAATGTTAATGCAAAATTAAAAGCAATTAGCAAGGAAGATTTCAACCTTGCATCAGTTTTGGATGATGTAAAGAGCTACAAGGCTTTGGATTTCTTGAGCAGCTACTATTCAAAATACAAAGCTGGTAGCTCTGATGACATTATTGACTTATTCTTTAAGGCTGTAGACAAAGCACCTAAAGATAGCAGAGATTGCGTAAAAGCTGATTTCAAAGTATTGATTACGGAATTAATTAATCAATCTAGAGAAATTGCAACTGAAATAGGTGGTTCTACTAAGGAAGAAATTAATAAGATAGCTGATAAACTTGATAAGGCTTATAGCAACTTTGATAAAAATGAGATTAAGGAATACTTCAGACAATTATACACAATTTCAAGAATTGCAGCAGCAAAGAATCTTGAAAATACCTTGAAGGAAACTTATGGTGAAATTGATCCCAAATTGTTTAGCAACAATTCCTTCATAACCAAAAAGACAGAAGAAGATTTGGAGAAAGAAGGTCTTTCAAGCGAATACAATAAGCTTAAAAACAAGGTTCAAGTGAAATCTGTAGATGATTCCAAGGGAGGTAAAAATACAGGTTCATCATGCTCAACAGATTGGTCACACCTTGATACTTTGGAAGATGATTCTAAAATAGTAAATGAACTGAAAAAAACAACATTTGTTGAAGAAGACTCAAAAGGAAAAGTTACGATAGAGGACAAAACATATAATGTCTATAAGGTAAAAGGTAAAGAAGTATATTTCATAGTAAAAGACAAAGAAATAGTTAAAGTTACAAAGAACGGGAACACATTCACAGTTGAAAATGATGCTACGAGATTTACACCAAGCGAATTTGCAGATACGTATGATACAAATACAAAAGGCAATGACTCTGGCGATGATAGCAAATGGAGTAATGGGGAAGCTCAAAAAGCAATAAAAAGTGCTCATTTAAAATTGGACATTGGCGAGGATTTGGATTGGGAAGCATCAAAAACTCAAGCTATTCAGAGCTTCAATACATCAATTACTGGTAAGTTGGTAGAAAGTGCTAAAAAAATGGGTATTGATAAAGATGTAGCTGAGAAAGCAGGTAAAACATTAAATAACTACTTCGACGCAGCAATGTCTGCTCTAGATGAAAAGTTCGGCGAAGGTATGCAGTCAGCTAGCTTGACAGGATTATTCTCTTGGGGCTGGGGCGATAACCACGATGCTGA
>CALYTW010000036.1 GCA_945487905.1 uncultured cyanobacterium | reverse complement strand
CAGGAACTAAGTATAACAAATATAATCAGAAATAAATCTTTTTCAAAACTCATAAAAATATTCCTATAAAGCTATTTCTATCATATTAAACAACATCAATCCAATAAAAAATCAGTTGACCGGGTATATGTTAATTAGCCAAGTCGAGCAATTGTCTGTGAAGTTTTACGTTGTGAACTCTCAAATAATCAACTCCTTTTAGAATTAAAGGATAAGAAATTGCAAGGGTAAAAGTGTCTTTCAAATTATTATCAACGGAATCACTTAACCCGAGAAGGGATTTCCTTGAAACACCTGCCATAATCGGCAAATTAAGCGAATAAAATTCTTCAATTCGATTGAGCAGTTCAAAATTGTTTTCTTTTGTTTTCCCAAACCCGATACCAATATCCGCAATAATGTCGGAAATTCCTTTAGATACAGCATATTCAACTTTTTTTAGAAGATTCAGGAAAACTTCTTCCACGACATCTGTATAGAACGGATTGTCCTGCATATTTTCCGGTTCGCCCTTTGAGTGCTGTATAATTACACCAGCATTGAATTTTGCAATAACATCAACTATTTTAGGGTCAAAATCAAATCCTGAAACATCGTTAATAATTGAAGCACCGTTATTCAAAGCGAATTCTGCGACTTCTGAATTTCTTGTATCAACACTAATCGGAATTGAAATACCTTTAAGCTCTTTTAAAACTGGAGAGAGTCTTTTGATTTGCTCATCCGCATCTACGCTTTTCGAATAAGGTCTAGTGCTTTCAGCACCGATATCAAGAATATCAGCACCGTCATCAATTAATTGCAGAGCATGCCTGATTGCATTATGAGGTTCAAAAAATTTACCTCCGTCGGAAAACGAATCAGGTGTAACATTCACAATTCCGGCGAGTTTAGTCTTTGATTTATGAGGTTCAATCTCAGAAATTAGCTTATCTGATAATGAACTCAATGAAAATGGCTGAAATTTGAGTTTTTCTGCAATTTTTTGAATTTGAGAATAACTACCGCCGAGGATTGCATCAGATTTTTCTATATTTCCGGTAATTACTTCTCTGTGCGAAGCACAATCTGCACCGACGGTTAATGCTGTTTGCTTAATTATATTAACTTGTGCAGGAGACAAATCAAATATCTTTATATTTTTGTACGAAAATTTATTTGAAGCTATGCTTTTGTATGTCGAATCAAAACCTATTTTTGCAAGCTCAGCTTCTATGTTATAGCCGGTAAGTGTTTTTGTTTTAAATTTTTTCTAGCGTATGTTTTATAATACTATAAAAGAATGCAAAGGTATAAATAATTAAAAAATTAATATATAAAAATATAAAGCTTGAAATCTTGAGATGTTTGTCGTAGAATCTTCCTAGACGGGCAGGCAACATGCTAAGTCTTGACAAAAGAATAATAAACAAAATTTGAAGTAGCTCAGTGTCCAAAGTGTAACGAAGCGGAGCGTATCAGGGGATATACCCTGGGAGCGAAACAGTTGACAAAAGAATAATAAACATAAGCGGAAGTAGCTCAGTGGTAGAGTACCTGCCTTCCAAGCAGGCTGTCGCGAGTTCGAGTCTCGTCTTCCGCTCCAAAAGAAGCACCGAGGGGTGCTTTTTTTGTTGAAAAGGGAAGATAGAGACGAGAACTCCTTGTGAGTTCGAGCGGGGAGCGAGCAGAGTGCGGAGGGCTTTTGCCGAGAGATGAAATCATGACGGCAAAACACGCAGACACGTTTAAAGCAAGCGACCCAAGACAGTCTCGTCTTCCAATCCAAAAGAAGCACCGAGGGGTGCTTTTTTATAAATTATTGTATATACTTATCCCACCTGTGTTCTAATTCGTTAACTGCTTGCGCTGCTTCTTCTTCGGTATACTTGTATTTTGAAAGACTTATCATAATCCTGCCTTCGGATTCTTCCATAAGTTTTTTCTTTATTTTATAAGGATAAGTTTCATTTCCCTGCATACCGCCGTTATGAATTTCTTCGACAATATCATCAACGTACATTTGCATATATTTTGGAATTTCGGGGTAGCGTTTTATATATTCCGGCAGCGGCATGTTTTCCCGATACCTGTTTCCGCTGGCAGTTGTTAAAAGAAAGTTGCCGATTGTGTTAATACCGCCAAGCGAAGCCGGTGTGATGTGTTCAATCGAGCCTGTTGATGCAATAAACAAACGACGTACTATTTCTATTTGTTTTCGCTTTGAATACTTGACTACAAAAGCGTTTCTGCTGCTTTCTGATGTCGGCAGAAATAAGGCCTTATTCTTTATATCGTTAAATATTTCTCTCTCGTTTTCTTTAGGTATAATTTCTTCCAGTGAATTCAAAAAGGTTTTACGCTTAAACGTATCGTGAGCATTATTGCTTAAAATTATCTGCCTACATTTTGTTGTTTTAGTTCGAAGTTTAAGTGCAGTTTGCGGGGAGAGTTTCCTTGATAACATGTCGACATCATCCAAAACCTCCAATTCTTCGAGTTTTAACTTCATAAGACAATTAGTTTTAATCATTTGGAGGCAGTTTTGCAAATTATCATCGGGATTTAAAAGCACAAAATCTTTGAAAATTGCATAAATAGATTTTTCAACAGGAAGCATATTGTCCTTAAAATGCGAAAGCAATTCTACAGAGTCTTTTGCAGTTTTGCATTTTGCAAGATTTTTTTCAAACCCTTTAATCATATCACTCGGAATTATTTTTATCCCACGGTAAGGACAGGTAATATTACGAAGTTTTCTGAGTGGTTTTCCCGCAGAAGTTCTTCCTTCATAAGGTATGTCGTAATAATACTTCAGATAATTTTCAGGAGTAATTTTTGGGGTAGATTTGTTGGGTGTTTTCTTTTTCTTAATACTCATCGGTGCAGACTAAACTTAAGCTATCCTACTTACATGATATCAGATGAGCATGCCCGTTTCAAGATAGAAAAAAGAGCCTCCCCTTTTGGGAGGCTTTCTTTCTGTTTCACAAAACTTATTAAAACGGTTTCGTTTGATTTAATTTTGCTCTCAGTTCTCTAAATCTTGCAATATCCTCTTCCTGAGATTTCGGAGAATCTTTGAATAAAGCTTGAGAAATCGGATGAACCATCAAAATTGAATCCATATGTAATTCTAAAAACTCGTATCTTTTTGGCGGTTGATTTGAATTTTTTGGATAAATTTCAACATTAGTTACCGCTAAAAATCTTCTGTTACTGTCATTCAAGAGTTCAGTTAACTGTCTGTTAGCGGCAACTCCTTTTGATACATAAACAGTTCCTTTTATGTCATTATTTTCGGTTAATATAATAACCTCTACCGGTATAGATTCGCTGTTTGGCATATTTATTTCTCTCCTATATATTTAATTCTATAATATTTTTTCAATTATGTAAACACTAAGCTTTTATCGCCAGCATATTATCTACGGATTCTTTTAAACTTTTGAGTTTATCCTTTTTATCAGCTTCAAAATAAATTCTTAACAAAGGTTCTGTTCCGCTTTTTCTTACAAGGATTTTTGCTTTTTCCCCGAGCATAATTTTTACCCCGTCTTTGAAGTTCATATCGGTTATTTCGTATTCGCCGATTGCGGAAGCTTGTTTAAATAGCTCAACAATCTCGGCAATTTCTTCGTCGTTATCTTTTTTTAAGTCAATTCTGTCTGTGTAGAATTTACACCCTATAAATTCATAAGTTTTTTGGTGCAAATCAGCAAGAAAAATTCCGCTGTCCGCAACGGCTTCCAGTAAAAGCAGATTAGCAAGAATACCGTCTTTTTCGGGTATATGCCCTTGTATACTCAAGCCTCCGGATTCTTCCCCTCCTATAATAACTTTGTTATTGCGCATAGCTTCGCCTATATGTTTGAACCCGACAGCAGTTTCTATTATTTCAATTCCAAGTTTTTTTGCGGTTTCATCAATCAAAATGCTTGAACCCACCGTTTTTACCACACTGCCTGTAAATTTTTTGTTAACAAGATATTTTAAAAGTATTGCTATTACAACATCCGGCGGAACGTAGAATCCGTTTTCATCAATCACACCGAACCTGTCAGCATCTCCGTCATTAGCAAGACCAATGGTATTATGCCTTGAGTTAACCTCTTTTACCAGCTCTTGCAAATACTTTGGCTTAGGGTCAGGCATAAGTCCGCCAAAATTCGGGTCATGCTCCATATGAATTGTATCAAATTCTATGTCATTGTCTTTCAAAAGTTTATCGAAATACCCTATTGATGCTGAATACAAACCGTCAAACAATATTTTTGACTTTAATTCTTTAATTTTATCAAAATCAATGATTTTTTTTATTTTTGCAAAATACGCTCCTCCGAAATCAGCGGTATTAACTTTCTTTTCTTCGGGATTTTCGAGAGGAAAAGGTTTATCCAGATTGTCCATTATTGCATCCGTGATATCGGAAGTTGCAGGGCCTGCATAATCAGGAATAAATTTCATCCCCAAGTATTCCGGCGGATTGTGTGATGCGGTAAACATAATGGCACAAGCGTCTCTGAATTGTGCATTATAAGCAAGAATCGGTGTAGGAACGATTTTTGTTGAAAGTATTACCAAAAATCCCTTTTTAGAAAGTATTTCAGCACACTTTTCAGCATAATAATCAGCTTTGTTTCTCGGGTCGTAGCCTATGAGAATTTGTTTTTCTATTCCATAAGTTTCATACACGTATTTGCCTATTGCAAGAGTTATTCTTTCAACATTTTTGTCATTAAATTCCTCTCCTAAAATTGCACGCCAGCCGTCTGTACCGAATTTTATCATACCAATCCTCTCGCTATGTTATTATATTATCATTGACATAAAGATGAAACAAGTTCGCTATTCATACCTTAGTGCATCAATAGGATTTAAAAGAGAAGCTTTGTATGCAGGATAGTAGCCAAACCCAATTCCTACAAGCCCCGAAAAACCGAATGATAAAAGAATCGGAGCAAGAGTAAATACAACCATCTTTCCCGTTAAAACCGAAAAAAGCCATGCTGTTAGAATTCCTGCAACAATCCCGATTACGCCACCAATTAAGGATAAAACCAGTGCTTCTATTAAAAATTGCAATCTTATATCACTCGCTCTTGCACCTATTGCCATACGGATTCCGATTTCTTTTGTTCTTTCGGTAACGGATACAAGCATTATATTCATAATACCGATACCGCCGACCATTAATGATATTGAAGCGACAGCTATTAAAAAAATCGAAATTGTTTGAACCGTAGATTTCATTTTTTCCTGAAATTCTGCGCTGTTTCTGATTTCAAAATCATTTTCCTGCGTTTTTCCTAGATTATGTCTAGCTCTAAGAATAACTTTTATGTCGTTGACAGCCATTTGGGTATCATCAACTGACTGAGCTTTAACAATGATTTGGTTTACAGAACCTGGAAAATCTGTTCCGAAAATCTTTCTCTGTGCGGTCGTAAGCGGGATAAATAACAGGTCATCCTGATCCATCGGCCCCATTTGACCTTTAGATTTTAAAGTTCCTATAATTTTAAAAGGAACATTTCCAATTCTAACCGTTTTATCAATCGGATTAACATCTCCAAAGAGTTCCGATGCAACAGTTGAGCCGATAAGTGCAACTTTTGAGGCATTGTCATTATCATTTCTTGAAAATCCTCTGCCTGACTCGATTTCATAATTTTTTGCGTAAAGGTAGTCGGAAGTTACACCGTAAATACTCGTCGACCAGTTTTGGTTTCCGTACATTGTCTGTTTTGTAGAATTCATAACCGGAGCGACAACTTCAACTCCTCTTGCACTTTTTTTTATAGCTTCGGCATCTTTTATGCTCAATGTCGGCTTTGAACCCATACCCATTGAAACACCACCTGTTTTAGCAGTCGCAGAACGTATTGTAAGAATATTAGAACCCATTGATTCAATATTTACCTGAACCTGCTTATTTGTTCCTGCTCCTATTGCAAGCATAGCAACAACTGCACCGACACCTATAATTATGCCAAGAGAAGTCAATGCCGAACGCATTTTGTTAACCTCTAACGATTTTAAAGCTATTTTTAATGTGGATTTGAAGTCTATCATGTTTCCCTGTTTCTTTGTTTTAGCCATTCATCTTTCATTAGGTCTGAAACAATTTTTCCGTCTTTAAACTTGATTATACGTTTCGTGTATTCTGCAATATCAGGTTCGTGGGTTACCAGAACTATTGTTTTCCCGAACTTTTCATTCAAGTTTACAAAAAATTCCATAACACTTATACTTGTTTTTGTATCCAAATTTCCTGTAGGTTCGTCTGCCAAAATAAGCGGAGCATCGTTAACGATTGCTCTTGCAATTGCTACTCTCTGCTGCTGCCCGCCTGACATTTGCGACGGCATATTATTTTCTTTGTTTTCAAGACCGACTATTTTTAGTGCTTCACGACCTCGTTTATAGCGTTCTTCCTCCGAAATTCCTTTGTAAATCATTGGCATACAGACGTTATCAATAGCGGATGTTCTTGAAATAAGATTGAAACCCTGAAAAACAAACCCGATTTTGTTGTTTCGAATATCCGAAAGCTCATCCGCATTTAATGTAAAAACATTTATCCCATCAAGATAATATTCTCCGCTTGAAGGTCTATCTAAAGTTCCAAGCATATTCATACAGGTAGATTTGCCTGAACCTGATGCACCCATAATTGCTACAAATTCGCCTTCGTCAACCGAAAAAGAGACATCATTAAGTGCGTGGAAAGTTTCTTCTCCCATTTGATAAGTTTTTATTGCGTTTTTAATTACGATTAAAGCCATATTATAATTTACGCCTTTACCCCTTTACCACTAAAACGGAGGTTTCATACCGCCTGAAGGTCTTTTGCTCTTACCGGATATTCCTATGACAACTTTGTCTCCCGCTTTAATTTCCTTTGAAATAATCTGCGTTTTGTTGTCATCAGAAACGCCAAGAGTTATATCCAATCTTTTTAAACCAGATTTTGTTTGAATCCAAATGCCTTGTTTTTCGTATTTTTGACCGCTTTTCTCGGGAGTAAATTTTAATGCTTGAGAAGGAACGCAGAGTGCATCTTTTACACTGTCAGTAATAATCGATACATTTGCACTCATGCCCGGGATTACAAGCCCTTCCGAATTATCAACCGAAACTATAACAGTATAGGTTACAACATTATTTGTGGTGGTTGAAGCAAGTCTGACTTGAGTAACTTCGCCTTCAAACTTTCTGTCCTGATATCCGTCAAGCGTGTAATTTGCTTTTTGTCCGACTTTAATTTTTCCTATATCAGCTTCCGAAACACTTGTCTCAATTTGCATTTGAGTCAAATCTTTTGCGACTTCAAAAAGTGTTGGAGTATTAAAGCTTGCGGCAACTGTCTGTCCCACATCAACAGCTCTAAGAATAACAGTGCCATCAACAGGAGATGTTATTTTTGAATAACCTAAATTAGTCATATTGTTATTCAAAGCCGCCTGAGCTGCGCTGACTTCCGCTCTTGCTGCGGCAACTTCAGCCAGTGCTTGCTGATAATTCGCATAAGCAAGTTCAACTTCGTCTTTTGAAACATAGTTTTTGTCGTACAAGTGTTTGTATCTTAAATAATTGTTCTTCTTATAATTAAGGGTTGAATTCGTTTTTGAAAAAGTTGCCTGAGCATTGCTCAGTTTTGCTCTTGATTGGTCAACATTTGCCTGAAACAGACTTGGGTCAAGTTCTGCAAGTAAATCTCCTTTTTTAACAACCGAATTGTAATCAACATAAATTTTTGCAACAGTTCCGGAAACTTGAGTACCAACTTCAATTGTATTTATAGGTTTAATCGTGCCGGATGCTTCGACATATTGCGTAAGTGTTTCCTGCGTCACAGGTTTTGTAATATATCTTACTGTTTTTTTGTTAATTATTCCCACAATGCAGAACAATATAACAACTACTGTGACTATCAACACAAGTTGTTTTTTGCTTATATTAATTTTCCATTTTACATTTCCCATTTTCAATTACTCTTTACCCCCATTGATTTCAGCAAGGTATCTCTTGCAACATTGTATTCAAAAACAGCTTGAACAAAATTGAGCTGGGCATTATTATAATTTGCCAGAGCATCCTGTAATTCTACATAGTTGCTTAATCCCACGCTGTAGCGTCCATCGGCAAGCTCAAAGTTTTCTAATGTAGCTTTAACTTTTTCATTCATTAGAGGAATTTTTCTTTCAAGCTGTCTCATTGTAACGTAATTTGATTGAACCTCCCAGTAAATATCAGATTTTGCAATGTTTATATTATGTTTTGCAATATCAAGATAAGCTTCTCCTTCTTTAATTTGATAATGAATTTGATAAGGGTTCAAAGAGCCTAAACCCAAACTTGCGCCTACTTGAAATGGATTTGTATAATAGGATTCGTTTTTTGTGTAATTATAAGTTAAATCGGCAGTCAATTCAGGTGCATACTGTTTTTTTATTGCTTTTAAGGATTCCTCTTGAACCTTTAAAACCATACGAATCGATTTTAAATCCGGTCTGTTTTCAAGAGCTTTGTCTACAGCTTCCTGCTTGGTAATCTTATACGGATTAAGCTTAAAATCCTGAATAATATCATTGTGTTCAATTCCTGAGGACAAAGTAATTAAACCGTCGTTGTTCTTTTTAAAAGAAAATCCGGAAGGCTTAGTGTTATTATCCATGCTTTGCATTTTTTTTCTGTAATCGGCTTTTAAAAATCCGAAATTTTCAGTATTAGCGACAATAAAACCGTCATTTTCGGTATAATACATTGAATTCTGTAAGGCTATGACGGCATTAGCAAGTTCTTCCTGACCGTTTACCAGCTGTATTTTTGAATCGGCAAGATTAACCTGAGCATTTACAACATCAATTTTTGACTTCAAGCCTTCTTCAAACATAGCATTTGTCCGTTCATAGTTCAAAGTGTTTATCCGAACATTTTGTTCAAAAATATCAAGATTGGCTAATGCCATCAGTACTCTGTGATAATTCGTCTGCACCCTGTATATTACATCTAAAAGTTCGTAATCATAATCATACTGAGCAGATTCAGTATCATATTTTGCCATATTAATTCTTGCGGTGGTTCTGCCGAAATCCCAAATCATTTCGGAAACTCCAACCGTAAATCCGCCTGAATTTGTATGTGTACTGGCGATTCTTGAACCGTTATTATCCAGATGATTATAATTTACCCTTGCCGTTAACATCGGCGCATAACTCCCTCTTGCCTCTCCAATTCCTGCTTTTGAAGCTTTTATTCTTTGTTCATATACGGATAAATTCGGATTGTGTTCAAGTGCGTATTTTACGCACTCGTCTATTGTCATAACGGAAATGTTTTTAGGAGGATTTTTGAACGAAAAAACGGCAGGAAGTTCTACTTCAGTAATTTTTACCCGCTTTGGTGTTTTTTTCTTTACAAGATTAACTTCATTTTTATTTTTTTTGAAAAAACTGAACTTGCTTTGCTTCGGCTGAGTGTTTTCAATGCCGTATACGGACTGACATAAAATCGCAAAAATAAAGCTCAATACAATCTTGTTTTTCCACAAATTGTTATCCATAGAATATATTTTACACTAAATTGTGTAAAACATCTAATATGTAAATGTTTAGTACAACAAAATGTATTTGTGCTACAATACTCCTATGGATAAAAAGGTTGTATCGACAAACAGAAAAGCTTTTCACGACTATCTAATTTTTGACAGATTTGATGCCGGTATAGTTTTAACCGGAACAGAAATTAAATCCGTCAGAAAAGGTATGTTTAATCTAAAAGACAGTTTTGCGAAAATCGAGAACAACGAAATTTTCCTGTACAATATGCATATTTCGCCGTATGAACACGGCAGCAGATTTAATCATGAACCGGAAAGAGTAAGAAAACTTCTTTTGAAAAAACAAGAAATTTTAAAAATGCTGGGAAAAATTAAGAAAGAAAACTACACAATTGTTCCTTTGGAATTGTATTTATCTCATGGTTTTGCTAAGATAGAAATAGGTTTGGCAAAAGGTAAGAAACTTTACGATAAACGTGAAGCAATAGCTAAAAAATCGCAGGAAAGGGATATCGCCCGCAGTCAAAGGCGCGGTTAGTAATTAAGGAGTTTTTAATGTACAATCGTGAATCAATTTTACAAAATTTAAACGCTGAAAATTATTATATAGACAAACACTCTCTTGATTTATTTTTGAGTGACTGGAAAATTGATTCAATATACGAAGATGAAAACGGGCTTGAAGTTTATGATGATTTATCTATTGATAAAATAAAAAAAGGTATATCTTTAAAGTCTCAAGGGTACAGCGATGAACAGATTATTTCCAAATTAAATCGAATGGAAGCAAGAATTGAAAAATCGGCAGAGCCTATTCAGCCGATTCTTGTCAAAGATTACCTTGAAGCTCCGGCTGAACCTGAAGAAGATGAACATATTGTTACGGATTTGACCCCTCAGCAAGAAAAAAACTTTACGCTCGATGTAAGTTCTAAGACACTTCAAATGCTTGCTGAAGCTGTAGCAAAAAAAATCAGCGATGACATCACAAACTCAGATATGGCAATACGTTTAATTGAAGCAGGCGGTTATAAGCGTGATAATGAAATCATGGCAAAGCAAATAAAAGAACTTTTGGAGCATAACAGAGAATTGTCTGACAGAATTGAGCAACTGGAAAGTCATACGTCCAGAAACTTTTGGAAACGAATTTGGGGGCAGAAATAGACTACGAGGGATTTATTAAAGAATTAGATATCCGTTTAAAAGGATATTTTGAGTCTTTTGGAGATAATATTAAATGCAAAAGAGGCTGTTCAGATTGTTGTGAAAGAGGAGATTATCCGTTATCTGATGTTGAACTGGCATATTTAATGCAGGGGTTTACGGAGCTGGATATTCACAGAAAAGCCGAGGTAAAAGAAAATATTAAAAATATGGTTAAAGGCGGAGTCTGTCCGTTTTTAATTAACAAAGAATGCTCCGTATATTCTTACAGACCTATAATATGCAGAGTCCATGGGCTTGCTTATTTTTATAAAGACAAAAAAGTCAAAATACCATATTGTGTTAACAACGGAAAGAATTTTTCTGATGTTTGTGAAGGCGAAATATATACAGTTCAGCCGATTAATCTCAATTTGGATACATATCATATTTTAGAAGGGTTTTATTCAGAAATCAAAAACATGTATGATTGGTTTCATACTGATAATGACACTAACTCTGTCGTTTAAGCCGTTTGACAAGTTCGTTCATATATTCCATTTTGAATGCAAGATTTAATCCTGTATAAAGAATAAAACATTCAATCGTAATCACAAGAATTTTTACCGTTTCAAATACGTATTTTGGAAGGATTATATTATTAAATAAATTCCCCGAAATTAAACAAATACCAAATGTTAAAATACCTGAGAAAAGCATTTTCCCGAAATTTTTAAAGAGTGGCAGATAATCAGGTTTGATTCTTTTAAAAATAAATAATCCAAGCATAACAGCATTAAATAAGGTTACAAGCGAAGTGGAAAGCGTAATGCCTGCAATTCCCATATTAAACTTGAGTATCAAAAGCCAGTTTAAAAAAGCCTTTAATACGATTGAAGAAGATGCAATAAGAAAAGGAGTCTTTGAATCGTTAAACGCATAATAAACTCTCGTTATTGAATCTCTGAAAACGTAAGGTAAAATCGAAAAAGACAAAAAACACAAGGCTTCTGTTACCATTAATACCGCATTCGAATCAAAAGCACCTCTTTCAAAAACCAAAGAAATTCCGTCTTTTGCAAGTGTCAAGATTAGAATTACCATAGGAATCGATGCAAATAACAAAACTCCGACTCCTTTATTGAAATATTCACGGATTTCCTTATGCTTGCCTTCTCCTGCGAGTTTTGAAAACAGAGGAAATAATGGTACTAAAAACGCAGTAACCAATATCCCTACGGGAAATTGAAAAATCCTGTTTGCAAATACAACCGATGTCCATGCACCTTCTTTGAGTGCAGATGAAAAAAACATATCTATATAAATACCGATTTGACCGATGGTAGAACTTAGTATGGCAGGGAAAAGCAGTTCCATAATGTTTTTAAATTGAGGATTGTTAATTATTTCAAAGTTAGGACGTATTCTGTATCCTATTTGTCTGAGTTTAGGGATTTGCAATAAAAGTTGACAGCATGCACCGACAGTTGTTGCAAGTGCCAGCACAATTCCGGATTTATCATTATTCGCAATGAATATTGATACTATAACAACTAAACTCAACACCATTGGGGAAAGATTCGGGAGGATGTACTGTTTATGAGACACAAGCAATCCGTAAAAGATACCGATAATCCCGCCTATTAAGATTATCGGAGACATTATTTTGAAATGCTGAGATGCTAGATTTACAAGCTCGGGAGATCCTGCTGAAATTATTATTCCCATTATTTTGTCAGCAAACAAAAATCCCGCAACTGCCAGAAATGCAAAAAACAGAAATACTACTGTTAAAAAAGTGTTATATAATCTGTTAATTTTTTCATCAGCCCTGTTATCGTCGCCGATTAACTTGGAAAATACCGCAACCACAGCACTGTGAAAAGGTCCTCCTACCCCGCCGAGAATGATTATTGCCAGAGAAGGGATTTGCAAAGCATAAAAATATGCATCCGAAACCATCGTTGCGCCATAAAAATTGGCAACAACCATATCACGGATAAATCCGATTAATTTACTTGCTATGGTAACCAATGCAATCAGCCACGCTGCTTTTAGAAGGCTTCCTTCTTCATTCTTCACTTTCATTGTCTCCTATCAGACTGCTGTTTTTGTTTGTATGATAGCTTTCCACTATTTCTACATAAACCTTCATCGGAAAATAAGTCGGATAGAAAAGAATTTTGTTCTGACCGTCTTCTATCAGCCTTGAAATATCTATTTTAACTTCCTTTTGGAACAAAGATCTTGTAACGGTAAACTCATGTGTTTTTTCGTTAATCATTACATTAATTTTAGGAACCGAAGGTCCAACTATAACAATATGCGCTCTTCCTATGGGAGCCCAAAAAGTTTGTTCAACTTCTTTATAATTTAAGTCAACCGGCTTTGTTCCAAGCGAAATTCCTGTATAATAGTGTCTTAGAATATTATAATACGGCTGTTCAAGTTTTGTTGCCATATAACCTGCGCCAAACTGGCTCATACCGACACCGTGTCCGAATCCGCCCCCATATACTGTTATATCAGTGATATTACCCGTACTGTCAAGTTTTTTTTCAAAAACCACATTCGCACTGGGAAGTGAAATACCATCCTTTTGAAAAACCCTTCTTATTACAAGCTCTTTTGAAATTCTGTAACAGCCTTTTGATGTCATAAGATCGACAATCATAGCTTTTCCTGATTGTCCACGCTTCATAACCTTTATGTCTTTTATATTTCCAAGTTCATCACTCTGTCTGAAAGCAGGACTTATGAAGCCGGTATTTGACTGAGAAACCAGAGTCTTTTTTAAAACATTTTCCAATTCTCCGACAGCCCAATCTTTCTGCCACCTGTAGTATGGAGAATCAATATCATAAGAAGGAACTTTTGTCGAATAAAATTCTCTTGCCTTTTCTTCGGTATCAATCGGTTCAAAATTATATTTATCCGGAACAGCTGTTAAATACGGCTTTTGTGCGGAAGGGAATGCTCTTGTTAAATTATCGGAAAATGCGTTTGAATAACTTTCTGTATACCCTCCTGCTGTAGAGCTGTACAAAGTCAATATAGGTTCGTGATTGTACAGTGCAACGATTCCGTCAGTTTCCATTACCGCTCTTGTTGAGAGATCTTCTTCTGTATTTGCCCCAAAGTATACCTGACTTGCAACACTGTCTACAACATCAAAATTATCATAAGACTTTGTCCTTGGGGTAATTACGTAGTTTCTTGCCGCAACGGCCTGTGCTTTAAGAGCTTCCAGCCCGAAT
Organism: uncultured cyanobacterium; assembly: GCA_945487905.1. Classification (GTDB taxonomy): domain Bacteria; phylum Cyanobacteriota; class Vampirovibrionia; order Gastranaerophilales; family Gastranaerophilaceae; genus CAG-196. Next base: position 2,051 of record CALYTW010000036.1, on the reverse strand, counting down.
CTTACCGGCATTTCATTCGGAACAACACCTTTTAAATAATTTTGAATATCTACAATATTTACGAGATAAAATCCTCTGTGGGCAAACTCCTGATTAAATTCAAAAGCACCGTGATACAAAGCTTGCCTGCCTTTTCTTTTCAGATTTCTGACACCGAGCAATCCTGACGGACAAACTATTACAAAATCTCTCAAGACAGCACTTTGATTACCTATTGTTACTTCCATTCCTGAGAGTAGATTTGTCACTGTTATATCTGTATTGGCACTAACCTTTAAAATAATCTTTTTTGAATGTTTGTCACAGATTTCGCACTCGGATGTTCCAAAAACCACAACCTGCTGTCTCATAACATTTTGAAAATTATTGTCCGTAATGCCGATTCTAACGATACTTTCTGCATCAATAGCGCTCGCAGGCATTAAAAACATAGTTAACAGTATAAAAAAACATGCCAGAAATCTTACGATTTTAATTCCCAAGCCGTACCTTCCTTAGAATCTTTTAATACAATTCCTGCTTTATCGAGAGCTATTCTTATCTTATCCGCAATATCCCAAATTTTTTCCGTGCGGGCTTGATTTCTTTTTTCTATAATTTCATCTATAGAAGAATATTTTTCGCCTAATTCAGAAGAAATTTCTTCTAACTTGACTTTCATTTCATCATCAGAGATAGAAATTTTGTTAAAAGTAAAACCAAGAGTTGATGCGAGCTTGTACAAGAGCGTGTATGCATAATCAACATCTTTGTTTGCTTTATTTGCAAGTTCAAAAATCACAGCCAAAGCTTTTGAAGTATTCAAATCGTCGTCCATAGCTTCTACAAACTGTTTGTATTCATCGAATTGCGTTATATCAATGCTTTCGTCAACACCTTTGCCTTTTTTCGCATTTTGAATTCTTTTGATACCGTTTGAAGCAGAAGTTAGTGCTTCATCTGAAAATTCAACCGGCATTCTGTAATGATTTGTCAAAATGAAGAATCTGATAGTATTAGCATCGTAAATTTTTAACATATCATCAATCGTCAAAAAATTGCCGAGAGATTTTGACATTTTTTCTTTATTAATTGTTACAAAACCGTTGTGAAGCCAGTAATTTACAAATTTGCATCCGTTTGCACATTCCGATTGAGCAATTTCGTTCTCGTGATGCGGGAATATCAAATCTGCACCTCCAGCGTGAATGTCGATGGTTTTACCGAGAAATTTTCTGCTCATTGCGGAACATTCGATATGCCACCCCGGACGGCCAATACCCCAGGGGGAATTATATCCGAATTTTTCGTCTTTTTTCCACAAAGCAAAATCAAGCGGATCTTCTTTTTGTTCTCCGATTTCGATTCTGGCACCGCTTTCGAGTTTATCAATAGGCTGTTTTGAGAGATAACCGTATTTTGGAAATTTTTTAACCCTAAAATAGACGTCTCCGTTTACTTCATACGCATAACCTTTGCTGATTAAATCTTTGTTCATTGCAATCATTTCTCCGAGGGTTTTTGTGGCAAAAGGTTCAACGTCAGGCTGTAAGTTATTTAGTTTTTTCATTGATTCACTAAACTTTTGATACCAGTATTTTGAAACTTCTTCCGGAGTTTTGCCCTCAGCTTCTGCTTTCTTAAGGATTTTGTCATCGACATCTGTAACATTTCTGCAATAAGTTACGTCATAACCTTTAAAATTCAGGTATCTGTATAAAACATCCCAAGTAATGTAGCATCTAGCGTGGCCTAAATGAGCATTATCATAAACGGTAGGTCCGCAAACGTACATTTTAACTTTATTTGGTTCAATAGTATTAAATTCTTCAACTTGATTTGTGTATGAATTGTGCAGTCTCATAAAAAACACTCCCTTTAACTTAAAACATGTTATAACAAAGAGTGGTAAATGTCTATTATTGTACATGAAATTAAATACTTGAAATAAAAATATATTTATGAAACAATTGAACAAGACAATAGGATATAAAGGATATATGGCAAGGTAGCTCAGTTGGTGAGAGCGCACGGCTCATACCCGTGAGGTCGAGAGTTCGAATCTCTCCCTT
>CALYTW010000035.1 GCA_945487905.1 uncultured cyanobacterium | reverse complement strand
CTGAAATTATGAAAATTTTATATACTTTATATATATGTAAGATGTAAATAAAAGTTTAATCCTAATCCTTTCACACAAAAAATTCCCCCTAATCCGCTTCTTTTTAAAAGAAGCTTTTTTTTGTTTATTCAAACCCATTTGAGTATGTTTTTTCAGGTATTCTTACCTCGTTTATCAGAGTTTTGAACTTATCATCCTTGTATGCATATATCTTTATTTTGTAATTTGCAAGCTCTTTTTTTGTATATATTTTTCGTTTAAATTTTATACTTACATTGTTCGGGTCATAACCACCTGCCAGCAAAGGTTTTTCTTTGAGTGCAACAACCGAAGTTACAGTCTCCAGAGGTTTATCTTCCAAGCACAATACAAAATCAGCTTTTAACCGTTTTATGTCAGCTCCCGACATATTGAAAAAGTTGAAACCGGCTTTTAACGGATATGTCAAAAATATCTTTCTTATGGTAAATGTGTCTATGACAGCATCTACGTCGTTTTTATACACAATTTTCCTCTTTACAAACATATCCATAGAATGAATTTTATATCTGTATGCCTTAGCTTCTGTAGTTCTTCCATCCAAGTCCGCTATATTCGCAGATTTCATCAATGCCGTACAATAAACTCCGTAGTCTATGTCCTGCGGTATTTTATCAAGCAAAGGCTCTAAATACTTGACTGCAGACTCAGGATCAGAATCAGAAAGTATTATCCCTATTTTATATTTTATCTTTAAATCATTCGGAACATATTTTTCCACAATTTTGAGATAACGCACTGCATCGCTGTTATAACCACTCTTAACCAGAGTATCCGCAGCTTTTTCATAAGCAGTAATTATACGCTTTTTAATTGAAGCAGCAACAACTTTGTCTTGTTTTTTAAATTTACTGTAATAAAAATCCGCACGTTCGTAACTTTTTGCAGCAGATAAAAATTTGCCTATTGAATAATACTTGTCGCCAATTACAATATTTACCCTAGTCTTAAATTTAACAAGTTTTTTATTGGGATAGTCGTTGATTTTTGATATAATCTTTTCTGCTTCATCGAATTTTCCCTGTGCAACAAGTATGCCAATCAATTTATAATACGGCTTATAATTGTCATTCGATGTCTTTTCTGTTGCAGATTTGTACGCTATCTGAGCTTTTTCGTAATCACCTACCATTTCATACAAATCTCCTATGTGCATACAAACTGGATACTGTTTATTTTTTATATCCGAAAGCAAATTAGAATTAGATTGAATAAAATGTTCTGCCATATATTTATTCTGAATTGCCTGATCTTCAATCCTTGCATAAACATTTTCAAGCATTTCACGTCTTGCGGCATCGGTTAAACCGATTGTAATAGACAATGCAACCAGCAAAGAAAGCAGTATTGTCCGGATATATTCAAAAAATATACGTTTTAAAGGCTTTTTTATATTTTTAGCTATTTTCTTTTCTTTAATCATTTAATTCCTGTAATGTTATTGAGTCCGGACTACACATTTCTGAAAGCTTGTTATAAATCTCTTTTGCCATCTTTTTATTTACGAGCTCAAATATTGATGAGACTTTTGTCTTTTCGGGATTTTCCACCAATCTTTTTGATGAAAAATCTTCAATATTATCAACATTTTCGGATAAATAATTGTGCATTTTCTCGACAAAAGTGCCTGCACAGTATAAGGAAACTTTATACCGCCTGTTACGTTTTATGCTGGTAGGAATAAATCTTCTTTCAAATACCCTTATAAGTGTCAATACCGCAACTGCGACTATGGTTGTAATTCCTGCAACGTCATACATTCCGACTCCGCAGGTCATACCTATTGCTGCACTTATCCACAGGGTAGCAGCGGTTGTAAGCCCTATAATCATAGGACCGTTCCTTAATACCGTACCTGCACCGATAAAACCGATACCTGTAACTATCTGGGCTGCGACACGACCCGTATCTCGAATTCCGGTAGCCTGATTTATCAGGACATTGTCACCCTCGGCAAATGTCGGGAATCCGTATATTGAAATTATTGTAAATACACATGCACCGATACATACAAGAATATGTGTCCTTAATCCGGCATACTTATTTGTCAATTCTCTTTCAAGACCTAGCAGAAACCCTAATACCAGTGCAAAAAGGATTCTGACTAAAAAATCACAATTAATTACATCCATTATAAAACTCTCCCGCTATACTAATTAATAATACAATATTATTGAGCCTCAGGTCAACCAATTTGCTTAATAACACGACAAGGATTTCCTACGGCGACAGAATTCGACGGAATATCTTTTGTCAAATTCATTTAATCGTGTATAATTAAACTATGGTTACAGGTATAAAAAAAACTATTAAGGATGAATTAGAGGAACGGGAATATCAGATTCTTGCACCTTATGCCACAAAAAGCAAAGAGACCATAGGTAGAAAGAAACAGCGATTTGACAATTGCCCTATAAGAACAGAATTTCAAATAGACAGGGACAAGATAATTCATTCAAAATCATTTAGGAGGCTGAAGCATAAAACTCAGGTCTTTTTGTCGCCGTATAATGATCATTTTAGGACAAGGCTTACTCATACCCTTGAAGTATCGCAAATAGCAAGAACTATATCAAGAGCTTTAAAGCTTAACGAAGATTTGACGGAAGCGATTGCACTGGGGCATGACTTAGGACATACGCCTTTTGGTCACTGCGGAGAGGGAATCCTGAACGAACTTATCCCCGGAGGATTTTTCCACAATATACAAAGCGTACGCGTTGTCGAAGTCCTTGAGAACATGAACCTCTGTCAGGAAACGGTTGACGGAATTTTAACTCATTCTTGGGGATATAAACCTAAAACACCGGAAGCAAAAGTTGTACAGTATGCGGACAAAATCGCATACATTAACCACGATATTGAAGATTCTGTTCGTGCAGGAGTTATTGATGAAAAAGATTTACCGCAGGATTGTCTTAAATACTTTTCCGGAACACAATCCGACAGGTTGGGAAAAATGATAAGCGATATTATTACAACATCTGTGGATTCTCCTGAAATTTCTATGTCTGAAGAAGGCTGGTTTTATGTCAAAAAACTGAGAGAATGGATGTTTCAGCATGTATACCTTGACCCTGTTACAAAAGCGGAGGAAAAGAAAGCAAGGAATATAGTAAAATCTCTCTATGAATACTATACAGATAAACTTTCAGAACATTGCAACAAGGAAGAAATTTCGCAGCTTGTCTGCGATTATATTTCGGGAATGTCAGACCAATACGCAATTAGGAGATATCTGGATTTATTTATTCCCAAACCGCTTTCAGATGATACAAATGACGATACCCTCTTTAGAAGGATTAATAATGAAATACATTAGATACGGGGTTTATACAGGCAGAGAAAATATGCACATAGATTCCGAGCTTTTGGATGAAGCAATTGAAACAAATTGTTCTGAGCCTATTTTCAGACTATACGGATGGTCTCCTAAATGTATATCTATAGGTCGTAATCAGAATGAGACAAATATTGCAGATGTGGATGTAGTCAGAAGGGTAACAGGCGGACGGGCGCTTTTACATGATGACGAAATTACCTACAGTTGTATTGTTCCGGTTTCTTATATACCCGATGGAGAAAGTATTATCGCTTCATACAAATACATTTCCTCTTATTTAATAAGGTTTTTTGACACGCTTGGCGTTAAGTTAAATATTGGAGAAAATTCAAAGAAAAACACTAAATTTGACTACTGTATGATGATTTCAACAGGTGCAGATGTTTGTTATGAAGGTAAAAAAATTATAGGCTCTGCTCAATTTAGAAAAAACGGATACATATTACAGCACGGCTCTATTTTATTCAGCTACGACAAAATTTTACTGGAAAAATTGTTTAAAGAAAAAGTTTCTACAGATTCAATAACATGTGTCAGAGAAATTTTACCTAATTTAACAAAAGAAGAATTTGTGGAAGAATTTGAAAAATTTATAATTAAAGAAAAGCTTTAATTATACCGTATGAAGACAATTTAGGATTATTTTTCTCTTTAGGATTTTTGTTTACAAATTCTTTCAAGACAGCTCTTGCCTTTAAATACTGTTTGTCTCTGACATAAATATTTGTCAAAGCAATGACATATTCTATATTTTCCGGATATTTAAGAATTAAACCTTCGTACTCGGCAATAGCAGATGTTTTCTCTCCTAAAGCACAGTATATTTCTGCAAGAAGTCTTCTTGCAGATTCTTGTGCCTGCATACTTCATGATTTTTCAAGGTAATTTTTTGCCGTTTTATAATCAGACATTAAATAGTAAGAAACTGCAAGATTATAATATATTACGGATAAGATTTCATCTTCGCCTGCTAAAGACAAGGCTTTATTTAATGCCTTTACCGCTTTGGGATATTCTTCAAGTGTTACATAAGCATCCGCCAAATCAATATATCCTTGCGGTAAATTCGGAGTTTTTTTTATATATAGCTGTGCCTCTCGAAGTTTTGCACCAGTAACTTTGTTTTCGTCCCCCAAAACAATATAAGGAATGTATTCGGACTTTGTCTCACCTTTATCTGTAATTTCTGGAGATATAGAATACAGAAGCTTGAGCGTATTTATATCAGACAATGTCAAATCTTTGCGTGCATCATTTGTAACAGTAAGAATGTCTGTTGACATATACATAATACTTTTGGGGAAATCGCAATGTCCCATAATGCCAAGTGCATGACCTATTTCGTGCAAAGCTGTATTATAAACTTGATTCTGAGTAAAATAATTCCCGTCCGGAGATGTCAAATAATAATCCGTTACCATATTTTTCAATACATTTGAAACAATAACAGGCTGGGTATATGCAACTATATACTTTTCCATATCATCTGCTTTGTTTTTTTTGGTATTAAATCTGATTACAATATCAGGATTTTCTTTAACCCTTTTGAAGGAAACTTTGTTATCGGAGTTCGCTTCCCAAACCGAAAAAGCATTATCAATTTCATTTATGAAATATTCCGGAGCTTTTTGTTCGTTATAGTAGTCATAAGTTATCGGATTGTGCGACCACCTTAATACTTTTTGATTATAAGTGGACTGAGATATATAATTATCAGGATATTTTTTCTGAATATCTCCTTTTAAATCTGTAAAAAAAAGTTCTGCTTTGTATTTTACGACATCATCATCCGAATTTTGCAAAAATTTAACCAGTTTCATTTGGGACTCTGTGCCGACCGGCGGATTCAGCAAAATTCCTGCATAAATATTTCCGGATTTTGCGCTTTTGTACCCCAATTCAAATGCACGTTCATAATATTTAAGTGCTTTATCTTTTTTATCAATACTATAATTGTACTCGGCAAGCATATTATAGAAAAAACCTGAATTCGACTCCGAAAGAAGCCATATTCCCACAAAAAAGAAGAATAAAGATAAAAACATAGTATTTGTTTTTTTCATACTATATTACTGTCCCTTCAACTTCCGGGTCATCATCTTTTATGCCGTTATCAATATTTAAAGTTTTTACCAATGTCCTGATATCCCCCTTCAGCTTAAAGTATTCGGCGAACTTCGGAGTCGTTTTTATGTTAAATGATCTGCCATTTTTGTCCTTATGGCGTGAAATCAAACCCTTTTCAAGAAGTTCCTGAACATGCTCATAAGCGTTTGAACCTCTCAAATCTTTCAATAAAGACTGTCTTATAGGCTCCTTCAGTGCTATTACTGTCAGGGTTTTTAATACAGGGGGTTTTAGTTCGACCGGACAAAGTTTTTCAACTATATCAAGATGTTCTTGCTTTACCTGCAAAATATAGCCGTTCTCATCATCAATTTCCAAAGCACCTTCTCTGGAAGCATAGTCCATTATCAGTTCAAGCAAAGCTTCTTCAACAACAGCCGGCTCTTCTTCCAAAATCTCAGCTATATCATTTATTTGCAAAACTTTTGCTGTCACAAAAAGAACAGCTTCAATTCTGGATTTCAACTGTTCCATTCTCGCTTACCTCGTTTTGTATAACAGTTTCTGCATTATAAACTGCATCAAATATATTATCTTCATCATCAATTCCATCTGATTCAAAACTTTCTTTAGGCGCAGAACCTTCTCTTTTTACAACATACAAATCAGAATAAAATTCATCCTGCTCCAAATCGTAATCACTTTCTGCCGTTAAAAATAATAAAGATATATAAGCACTGACTCTGTCCATTCCCAGTAAAGTCAACTCATTTAACTCAATTTTATCCTGCCTGTTTAATATTTCTTCTAAATTAGCACGAAGCCTTTGAATACCGTTTTCAATATATTCTTCATGGGAAAGATTGATTATATCCTCAGGTGTAAGTCTTGCATAACTTTGGATTCTTCTCTTTGCTCTCTCATGTGCATTTTTAAGCGATTGTTTTTTGTCCAGCATTTCATAGAATTCAAGCTGACGAATTAAATCACGCAAAGTAACAACCCTGTTATGGTTTAATCTCACGCTTGTACGTCTTTGTAGGACTTCATCAATTGAAATAACATTATTTGCAGGAATATAATCATCATCCTGAGCGTATTCTAGAGGCTCGTCATTGTATTCCAAATCTTCCTGCGGTTGCGATTCAAAATCCATTATATCCAAGCTGTCCAGTACATTTGATTTTAGTCTCAGTAAAATTGCAGCAAAAAGTATTGTTCTGCCTGTCATTTTCAGATTTTGACCTTTTGCCTGAAAGAGGTGAATCATATACTTATCATAAACATCTACAATATCAATGTTCCAAGGGTCAATTTTACCCTTGTTCGCCATATCAACCAATATCTCAATACCGTCAATTTCGGCTTCTTTTACGATATCTGCATTTTTATTATTAAAACTTGTATTAGTAACATTAACCGCCATATACCCGTTAGTATTCCTGAATTTTATACCCTATAAACATCATACTATTTCTTACATATTTCAGAATCCTCTAAAACTATGAAAGAATTTTTAATCCCTGAGTTTTACACCCGTAACCTTCGAAATTCCCTTTTCTTTCTGTGTTACACCTATTGTACGATTTGCTGATTCAATCATCGGCTTGCGATGTGAAACAACTATAAACTGTGTTTTTTCAGCCTGAGATTGTACTATATGTGCAAGTTTTTCAACATTTATACCGTCTAAACTTGCATCTACCTCGTCAAAGGCATAGAATGGAGCAGGCATGTATTTTTGAATAGCAAATACAAATGAAAGAGCCGTTAAAGCTTTTTCCCCTCCTGACATACCCATCAATCTCTGTTTTTTCTTATCTCTCGGCTGAGCTTCAATATCCAAACCACCCTCAAACGGTTTTTCCTCATTCTCAAGTATTAAAGTTCCTTCTCCTTCGGACAGCTTATGAAACACATCTTTAAAGTTTTCATTTATTGCATTGTACGTTTTGAGGAAGGTTTCCTTTTTCAAATCTTCATACCCCTTCATTCTTTCAAAAATTTGCATTCGCTCATTACTTAAGGTTTCGATTTGACCGTTTAACTCCTGCTGGCGTGCCGAAACTCTGTCAAATTCCTCCAATGCCCTCATATTAACCGCACCTAAATCATCCATACGTTTTTGCAGGCGTTGAATTTTGGCTGTTATTTCATCAATAGACATTTCAATAGGTTCTAATTCATTGATACTTACTCCTGATTCTTCTAGAATAGATTTTGTTTCTTCTAAAATCGGTTCTAACTCCCTTCTTCTGGATTTAAACGACTCAATTTGTTCTTCTATATTCTCAATTTCAGAGGCTTTTAACTTCTTTTGAGTTTCCAAATCTACGAGTTCCCCGCTTATGGATTCTCTCTGTGCAAATAATTCGCTTAATTTTTCGGTTATTTCCTTAATTTGCACTTCCAAGTCTTCAAGTTCAACTGTTAAAACTTTTATATCCTCCGCATATTTGGCTTTATCCAGAGTTAAATCCTGATTGGTCTTTGTAACACGCTCTATAGTATCATTATAAGATTGTATTGTTGTATTTATAAACTCTATTTTATTGCGCAAACCCTCTATTTCATTCTCTGAATCTGCTTTATTTTTTTCATAACGCTTGATTTCAGCCTCAACACCTGCTGTTTTTTCTTTCAACTCTTTCAAATCTTTATCGTTCATCAATTTTTCGACATCAGATATTTGAGTTTGAAGGTCTGCCATTTTATCGGAAATGGCAATGTGTTCTTCTTCAAGTTTATCCAGCGTTCTTTCAAGGTTAGAAGCCTCTATATCGGTATTCTTAATAAATTCCTTTTTCTCATCAATATTATTCTGAACATTTAAGAAATTTGTTTCCAATGAAGAAAGCTCAAGTTTGGCTTTATTGTATTCGTTGGTGGAATCTGTATGTTTTTCTTTTATATCATCATATTTTTGTTCTAAACTTTTTCTTTTTGAAATCAGGCTGTTGTACTTGTCCTCCATTCCACGAAGTCTTTCTTTATATCTCTCAATTTCGCTATCCGAATTTTGAGAAAATTTTAATCCGTTTTTCTTAGTTGAACCGCCGGTAATTGAACCTGATTTTTCAAACAAATCGCCTGACAGAGTTACCATTCTGTATTTACCGATTAATTTGTTTGCAACTGAACGATCCTCAACAACAAGAGTTTCTCCTACTGCATAGTAAAACGCATTCAAATATTCATCATCAAAATCTATAAGATTTATTGCGTAATCAATAACACCCTTTTCTTTAGGCAAACTAAGACTTTTGGGACATTTAACAATTTTGTTAAGAGGTATAAATGTGGCTCTACCTGCACCTGTTGATTTTAAAAGCTCTATACATGCAGAAGCAGTGTGTTCGTCATCAACAACAATATTCGACATTCTTCCGCCGACAGCTATTTCAAGAGCTGTTGAATACTCTTCGTCAACTTTGCCGAGTTTTACAAGAGGAGCATGCACTCCCCTTATATTTGCATCCGCAATCGTATCAACCGCACGGCCTAACGTAGCTTGTTCATTAGCATTCTTTGTCGCTTCCAATTCAATGATTTTTCGGCGGGCAGTCTGCAAATCGTAGTCCAAATCGGCAATTTCGTTTTTAGTTTTATCCAAATCATTAAGAGTCTTTTTATGAATAGTTTTAAAATCTTCCAACTCCTTTCCGAGTTCATCAATCAACAAAGCTTTTGAAGATTTTGTTTCAGTGTAATTTTCTCTAAACCGCTCAAGTTCTGTAAGTTTTTCCTTTGCTTCTTCAAGCTGTCGTTTCTTTAAAGACAATTCAGCTTCCATTGGAGCCTGCCTTTGAATAAGTTTATTTTCTTTATCCTGCTCAGCTTCAAGCGAAAGTCTGAGACTGTTTCTTTTTTCAATATGTTTTTCCGCAGTTTCATTCAAACCAAGCATATCTCTGGTAATTTTATCAAGCAGTTTCTGCTGTTCGGCAATATTTTCTTCCGTTAGTTTTATTCTGTCCTCTGCCGTTTTAATACTTAATTCTGATTCTTTTATTTTATTTTTTTGAGTTTCAATACCGTTTTTGGAATTCTCTATAGATTTCAAATTGTCTTGTATTTGCTTATCAGCAAAAGCTATTGCAGAATTTTTTATTGAAATTTTACCTTTAATCTCTTCCGCCTCGTGCTTTAATTCTATTTGTTTTGATTCACCCTTTTCTTGAATTGTGGCCGTTAATTCATCAAACTTTTCACGAATTAATTTTAGTCGCTCTTCCAAATCCTTTGATTTAATTTCTTCTTCTTTTTTCTTTTTTGTAAACTCGAGTATATTTTCGTGAGCTTTTTCAAGATTCCTGCGTATATCAAAAAATTTAACCGCATTTATTTGGCTTTCCAATCCGGTTTTTTCATCTTTTAATTTCTGGTATTTTAAAGCTGTTTCTCTTTCTTCATTTAACTGTTCAAGTCTTGAATTAACTTCGTTAAGTATAAGCATTGAGTTTGTAACTCTTTTTTCAACAGTTTCAAGCTCCGAGGTCGCTTTTTCTATTCTCCTGTCAAAATCCGCTACGCCTGCAATTTCATCAATAACTTTGCGTCTTTCATAGGGCGTACAGCTAGTTATACTTGTTACATCTCCCTGCATAACAACATTGTAGCTGTTTGGAGTAATGTTGTGCTTTTCCAGTTTTGCATGGACATCAGATAATGTAACAACCTTGTCATCCAGATAATAAACACTTATAAACCCTTGAGAAGATTTTCGAATTTTTCTGGCTATAGAAAAATCTCCCTCATCCGTATCTCCAAAAGTAACTTTTACGAAAGCTTCGTTACGCTTGTTATATGTAGATATCAAATGAAACAATTTTTCAGCACGCAGAGTCCTGCTCGTTGAAAGACCCAGTGCAAAAAGTATACTGTCTATTATTGTACTTTTACCTGAGCCGTTCGGACCTGAAATCGTGGTAAAACCCTGCAACATAGGTATTTCTACTTTATTCGCAAACGACTTAAAGTTGTCTACTACCAGCTGTTTTATGTACATTAAAAATCTCCCCGAAGGCGTAACACAATATCACGCCACTATATGATTACACACTAAAAAGTAAAGCATGTCAAACTGTTACAACCCGTTTACATTTGACTCTTGCGATATTCTTGATATTCGTCTATGCCGTATTTCCAACTATCCTCATACTGAAAATCTCTTGAAGCTATTTCTTCCGGCAATCCGGCATGATGTATTGCCGGAAGCAAAAATGATTCCGACATTTCTATCGGTTTATCAACATCATCATCCGAATCTTGACAGATAAAGATTGTTTCGCCGTTTTTACCCGTTTTTGTACCCACAATAGTTATCTCATGCCCTGAGAGCCTGTTGTCGTTATCCGGATCGGGCCAAGTATAACCGATTATTATGTTATGCCCCATCGCAAGTGTGTCCATTAGTTCTTTTTTGATGGTTGCAAAGTCTTTTTCATAACCTGCAAGTTTTCCGTTTTCATCGACCTTTTGGTAAATTACTGAAGTCGTATTTTTATTTTCCATTATTGATTCAACATAAGTTTTTTCAAAATCTATCAAACCGCCGTCTTCTTCTGTCCATGCATTTGGCTCTCTTTTATCGGTTATTGAATCATATGTCTGCTGTGAACCTAACTGCATCATTGTCGATTGCATCAATACATCAATCATTGAGCGTTCGCCTTTGTCTCTGTGGTTATTTTGAATTCTTGCTCTTACAATTGCGTTTTCATCAGGCTTTAATAGAACTACCGCTTTTTCAAAACCGATACTTGCATGCGGAGTTTTAAATTTTTGCAATAACCAAACCGCATCAAGAGTTTTGTCGGAAAGCGCATCCATGTCAATGATTTTATATGCTTCATTTTTAGGAGAAGTCAAACCTTCAACTATTCTAAAAAATTCAGCCGGCTGTTTTGTTGCCAAATCAAATTCAATACTTGCAGTCGGACAGGTTCCTGTATGCATATTGTCTAAATAGGCATTTGCTTCCAAAATTTCATTCATATCTTCAGACAGATTTGTCATAAGGCCAATTACAGGTTTTTTGTACTCAGCAGGAATATCTTCGCAGGTTTGTGTAATTACATACGGATTTTGAATAATATCAAGACATTCTTTTAGCAATGATATGTTATTCAATCCTGGATCTCTTTCTTCTTTTAAAATTTTGTGCAAATTATCCAAAACTGAACTTTTATCATCTGAATCGTTTTTGAGTAATATGCCTGATTTTAAGGCATATTCAAGTTTCCTTCTGTATTTGCCGTCTAAAGCTTCTGACAAATCTTTATACTTAGACTTTTCTTCTTTAGTATTCAATTGAGTGCGTACATTAACTGCCGAAGTCGCTCCGCCGGCTTTAAAAGAAGGCAGAGTAACAACTTCACGATTTTCCGTTTTTTGTTCGGATTTTAAAGAAGCCGACTGTACATTCTCTGTTCTGCCAGACAAATAGACAGTATTGTTTTGTAAATTTACACTAACCATACATATATAAAAACCACTTATCTTTAAAACTTGCCTTAATATGAAGATTTGTAAAATATTAATTAAAGATTAATTTTTCCTTGATTTTTCAAAAATATCATTAAAATAAAATTGCAGGGTATAACCCCCAATGGAGTTGTGATTATGATTAATTTTGAAAAATTCACGAATTATTCGCAGGAAATTATATTTGCATCAAACGCTAAAAAAGATTTCTATAAGAACACAGAAGTCCAGCCTGAACATATAATGCTTGCTATGATTGAAGATAATGGCATAGCAAAAGATTATTTGGAAGAATTAAAACTTTTCAAACAGCATTTTATTAATGAAATTGTGGCAAAAATAAAATCGTTCCCGACGATTTCAACACCATCAAATTCTCAGCAGGTATTTTTATCCCGTGAAACAAATACGCTTTTGGAAATCGCATCCCAAGAAGCTGAAAATCTAAAGGATGAATTTATCGGGATTGAATGTTTATTAATTGCCATGACAAAATTAGACAACTCGTTTATTCAAGACCTGCTGAAAAAACAGGGTGTAAGCACGAATTCAATTTTGTCGGCAATGAAGAAAATAAGAGGTAATAAAAAAGTGGATACTAAAAATGCAGAAGAAAATATGAAAGCTCTTGAAAAATATTCTACGGATTTAACCGAAAGAGCTAGAAGGGGTAAATTAGACCCAGTTATAGGTCGTGACGAAGAAGTTAGACGTATTATACAAGTCCTAAACAGAAGAACAAAAAACAACCCTGTTTTAATAGGAGAACCCGGTGTCGGTAAAACTGCCATAGTTGAAGGATTGGCTCAAAGAATTATTCGTGGAGATGTTCCTGAGAGCTTAAAAGAGGTTAAATTAATTTCTCTTGATTTAGGGGCGTTGGTTGCAGGTGCTAAATTCAGAGGAGAATTTGAAGAAAGGTTAAAGGCGGTATTAAAAGAAGTTCAGGAATCCAACGGCGAAATAGTAATGTTTATTGATGAACTTCATACGGTTGTTGGTGCGGGTTCGACAGAGGGGTCTATGGATGCGGGAAATCTTTTGAAACCGATGCTCGCTAGAGGGGAGTTAAGAACAATCGGTGCAACCACTATCAACGAATACCGTAAGTACATAGAAAAAGATCCGGCACTTGAAAGAAGATTTCAGCCCGTAATGGTTGATGAGCCGAGTGTCGAAGATACAATTTCAATATTGCGTGGTTTAAAAGAAAAATACGAAGTCCATCACGGAATCAGAATTCTTGATAGCGCTTTGATTCAAGCAGCAACTCTGTCTGACAGATATATTACAGACAGATTTTTGCCTGATAAAGCTATAGACTTGATTGATGAAGCTGCTTCAGCCTTAAGAATAGAAATAGATTCCATGCCGGAAGAAATTGATACAATGTATCGTCAAAAAATTCAGTTAGAAATTGAAAGAGAAGCTTTAAAAAAAGAAACTTCTCCGGAAAGTATTGCAAAAATTGATAAATTAACTGCTGAAATTGATGATTTGAGCGGCAAAATAGACAAATTAAAAGCACAGTGGGAAGCAGAAAAAAACACTATTTCAGGCGAAGCAGGAATTAAAGAAGAAATAGATAAAGTTAAAAACCAAATTGCGGAAGCGGAAAGAAATACAGATTTGCAAAGAGCCGCAGAACTTAAATACGGAAAATTGCTTGAGCTTGAAAAGAAGCTTCAATCAATTCAAGGAAAAGAGCGCAGTGAAAATAAACTTCTTAAGGAAGAAATTGACGGAGATGATATAGCGAATATCGTAAGCAAATGGACAGGTATCCCTGTTACCAAGCTTGTTGAATCCGAGATGCAAAAACTTCTCAAAATGGAAGATGTTTTACATCAACGCTTAATAGGTCAGGAAGAAGCAGTTAATACTGTTTCCGATGCCATTCGCCGTGCAAGAGCAGGATTAAAAGACCCCAAAAGACCTATCGGTACATTCATTTTCTTAGGCCCTACGGGTGTAGGTAAAACAGAACTGGCTAAGACTTTGGCAGAATTCTTATTTAATGATGAAGATGCAATTGTCAGAATTGATATGTCAGAATATATGGAAAAACATAATGTTTCAAGATTGGTTGGCGCACCTCCCGGATACGTAGGTTATGAAGAAGGCGGACAGTTAACAGAAGCTGTAAGGCGTAAGCCATATTCGGTCGTACTTTTTGATGAAATCGAAAAGGCGCATTCTGATGTGTTCAACATTATGCTTCAAATTTTTGATGACGGACGTTTAACGGATTCTAAAGGAAGAACCGTAGATTTTAAAAATACTGTGATAATTATGACTTCAAATATCGGAAGCGATATTATACTTGAAGATTCATTAAACGCTTCTCTAAACGGCGGTAATTTTGAGGAAACAAAAGAAAAAGTTAACGCAATCATGAGAGAAAAATTCAAACCAGAATTTTTAAACAGAGTTGACGAAACAATATTCTTTAAAGCTCTTAATCTTCAGCAATTATCCGCAATTGTGAATATTCAGATGGAACATCTGAGAGAACTTTTAAAAGAACATAATATAAAATTTGAAATTACTGAGGATGCAAAAGAATTTTTGGCAACCAGAGGATTTAACCCTGTTTATGGTGCAAGACCTTTAAAGCGTGTAATTCGCCAAATGGTAGAAAATCCATTGTCAAAACTTATTCTTGAACAAAAATTCATAGACGGCGATAATATGATTATTGATGTCGAAAATGATGAATTAGTTTTTGAAAAAAATAACTAAACACTTAACGTTATTAATGTAATTGCAGTAACAGTAATTGCGCCAACCGTAAATAGTATAAGAAGCTTGATTGCCGGATGAAATTCCATTGCTTTTATTTCATCCGGTTCAAGTTGTTTGAGTATATTTTTTGTATAATCATCACGAATTTCTGATTTCACCTTTTTAAACGAATCACTCATCAGCCTTCTGATATTATAACTGTCTTCAAGTTCTTTTCTCGCTGTACTGTTTGTTATTGCAAGTTTTTTTACTTTGATATTATCTTCATCAGAAAGTTCATTGTCTATATAAGCAGAAAGCATTGCACTAAAAGCTTTATCTTCTTTATTGTGGGCTTTGGTAAAACCTTCGTCAAAATCATCATATACGTCGTCCTCTAATAACTCTTTCATATCAGAAAATAATTCCTTTACCATTGAATATTTTATTGAACAGCTTTCACACTCTCGTAAATGCTCCTCAACTTGCTCTCTTAAACATGAGCTAAGCTCATTTTCTAGATAAAACGACAGTAATATTTCCATTTGTTCACACGTTAATCTCATATTTATATCTCCTATATAAAGTCATTCAATTCTTCCCTTAACCTCAATCTTGCTCTTGAAATTCGGGATTTAACCGTACCCAGAGCGGAATTTGTAACCTTTGAAATATCTTCATAACTCATTCCTTGATACTCTCTAAGTATAAGAGGAAGCCTTAAATTCAGCGGTAAAGCTAACATCGCAAGACGAATTAACTTTTCTATTTCCATAAAAATACAGCGTTCGCCTGGTTCGCATCCTATTTTATCTTTAATTTCTTCCAATTCATTCTCTTTAAAGTCAACTATATTCAATTTGTTCTTCTTAGTAAAATCATTAAATGAATTGGCAATTATTCTGTTTAACCACTGCCTGAAATGCTCAGGATTTTTGAGCTTACCTATATTTTTTGCCATTTTTAACAAGGCTTCCTGTGTTAAATCCGCAATATCCTCTCTTTTAGAAGTTAAATGTGAAAATATTGCGTATATATGTTTCTGTTCACGGCGAATTAAAGCCTCTATAGCTTTAATGTCGCCGGTTTTAGCCAATTCAACAAGCGTAGTTATATTCCCGTTTTTGTAAGCAGAATTAGACATACCCACATTTTGAAACCGTACATGGAAAATGTATATTGCTTAGTTGAGGGGTTGATGGGTTGATGGGTTGATAATGAACAATTGCAAACCAACCCAAGGTTGCTGACCATTGAGGAGTACCATGCATCAACAACTATTGAACGCTTACCGACCAATGCACTCCGACGCCTGTCTACGTACGCAGCACAAAAGAAAACAGGTCGGTTAATCCCCTTCCTGTTAAGATTTTACACTAGCCGAAATATAAATAGCAATTTAATTATACACTAACCAAATCAAAAACACAAATAAACGGGCATGCCTTCATCGATTTTTTTTAATAAAACACACAATATATTAATTCCCTCCCAGAATAGTGATACTATCACAAT
>CALYTW010000034.1 GCA_945487905.1 uncultured cyanobacterium | reverse complement strand
TTATAACTTCGCATGACGAATCTGTAGAGCAATCATCAACAAAAATAATTTCTATATTTTTGTGAGTCTGATTAATCAAAGATTCGGCACACTCCGAAATATATTTTTCTGCATTATAAACAGGAATAACTATAGAAATTAAAGAATTTTCCAAAACTTAACTCCTAAATTCCAGCCATAACTCTTTCAACGGTTTTTTAATTAAAGGTTTTATTTTTATCTTAGATCCTTCAAACAAATCAGCATAAAAGTTTTCTATAATTCTTACAAATTTTAAGGTGCTAACCAGAATATAATCGGGATTAACCGCCTTTATTTCCTGCGGAGCAATTACTTTATAACCGCAAAATTCTTCATTTTCTTCATGATCTTCAAACTTTTTATCGGATATGGCAACAACATTCAGTTCTGATAAGTCATAATTGTCATAAATAACCTTAAAAAATGTGCCTGCACCATACAATACAATTCTTTTATTTTTTAATTTTTTAGTAACCTTTTTTAAATGTTTTTCAAAACCTATTTTTTTAAGATACTCAATATGTTCTTCTGTTTCGGTCAAAACAATACTCCTCTCCGCTTATTCTACAAAAGAATACCATAAACATGGGGCAAAATCAAATTGTTAACATTCTATACGGATTTACAAAATTTCTTTTCCTACAATCGGTGCAATTTGTTTTATTTCATCGTACAACTGTTTATACTGCTCCGGATAAAGCGATTGCGCACCGTCACATAAAGCACAATCCGGATTGTAGTGAACTTCTATTATCAAACCGTCGCATCCTCCTGCAACAGCAGCTCTCGACATAGGTTCAACCTTATCCCTCAATCCAGTACCGTGCGAAGGATCTACAATTACAGGCAGGTGGCTCAATTTCTTTACAACCGGAATTGCAGCCAAATCCAGAGTGTTTCTCGTATATGTTTCAAAAGTCCTTATTCCTCTTTCACACAATATAATTTGTCCGTTTCCGCCTGCCATAATGTATTCCGCCGACATCAACCATTCTTCATAAGTTGAAGAAAGCCCTCTTTTAAGAATTATGGGCTTGTGAACCGTTCCCAATTCCTTCAACAGGTTAAAATTCTGCATATTCCTTGCACCAACCTGAAATATATCAACATATTTCATGAACATATCAATCTGAGAAACATCTATAATTTCTGTCGCAATTGCCATTCCATACTTATCCGCAACGCTTCTCAATATTTTTAGACCTTCTTCTCCTATGCCTTGAAATGCATATGGGCTTGTTCTCGGTTTAAAAGCACCTCCACGAAGAATTTTAACCCCGATTTCCGAAAGTTTTTTCGCTGTTTCATCCACTTGTTCATAAGTTTCAACCGCACACGGGCCAGCTATCATGCCGGCATATTTTCCACCAAACTTTACTCCGTTGACTTCTACAATCGTATCATCAGACTTAAATGCTCTTGTAGTAAGCTTATAACTGGTAGTAAGCTGAATAACCTCGGTTACTCCGGAAAGCAATTCGAAATCACGTTTATCGGTCAGTTTACTGCCTATTGCAGAAATGACAATTTTTATTTCGCCTCGTGAAATACGTGCTTCAAACCCCTTGGACTCTATAGATTTTACAACATTGGCGATTTGCTCCTCCGTTGCATTCGAATTCATTACTACAAGCATCAAATTTCTCCTTAGATTGTTAATATTATTATACACAAAATTTAAAATGTGTTATACTAAAACAATCAGGTATCTAAGGGTAAAAAAGTGACAACATTCAAAGATATGGAAGACAGTTTGAAGAGTTTTATTATACAAGAGCAATTGGATGCTCACAATGTTAAACATATCAGCGTTGCAAAGTATAACAATATCAAGGTTTGGATGGATCCTGCCAAAAATCCGATACCGCATGTCTTTATAAGGATTTCCATATCAGAAGCTTCGTACCTGCTTGAAGGTTTCAGCAAAATTAACGGCGGTTTGGGATATGAAGAAAGGCTTGTACTCAAATGGTTCGGCAGATTCGGAATAAAAGAGAAACTTACCGAGTTGTGGAATTTCTCTGAGAAAAATAAAGAGGATAATTAAACATGAACTACAAGGATTTATCATCTAACCCGATTGGTGTTCTTCTGCAGTTGGTCGGAGCAAAATGGAAACTCCTTATAGTTAAAGAATTGTTAAACAAAGAGCTGAGGTTTGTTGAACTTAAAAAAAAACTCGGTTGTACTTCAAAAGTTTTGACTTGCTGTCTTAAGGAAATGGAAGAAGACGGACTTGTAGTCAAAGAAAAATACGAAGGTCTGCCCCCGAAAACAGAATATTACCTCACGGATATAGGATATACAATGAGACCGGTAATTGAATCAATGCAAAAATGGGGTAAAGAATATAAAAGACTTAGAAAATTGATGGAGAAATATGAAAATGAAACTGACTTATCTGGGACATAGCGCATTTGAGATGAATATTAACGGAAAGAAAGTCTTGATTGATCCGTTTTTAATTAAGTCGCCTGATTATGACATACAAGGGGTATCTGATATTTTTGTAACCCACGCACATTCGGATCATTTGGGCAGTGCAATTGAGATAGCTAAAAAAACCGGTGCAAAAATTACGGCAATGTTTGAACTTGCTAATTATTGTGCAAAATATGGTGTCAAAACCAACGGGATAGGTTTGGGGGCCTGGATTGACTATGACTGGGGAAGGGTAGCTGCCGTTCCTGCGTTTCATTCCTCATCATTTGATGACGGCTCTTATGGCGGAAATCCCTGCGGATTTGTATTTGACTTGAGCGGAAGAACTTTATACCATGCAGGCGATACAGCTCTTAATTCCGAAATGAAAATAATTGGAGAAGTTTATGAGCCTGATGCGGCTATGCTTCCTATCGGCGGAACTTATACTATGGATATCGAATCTGCTGTTATTGCTTCCGAATGGCTCGGCGTTTCAGCCGTTATTCCGATGCATTATAATACTTTTGATAAAATAACAGTCAATATCAATGAATTTGAACGTCGGATTCGTGAAAAAGGTAAAATGCCGGCTATTATGAAAATAGGTGTTCCAGCTGAAATCTAAATATATATTAAGATTTGTTAATAATATAAATTTTGGCAGCAAAAAAAATTTTGTTCACTTGTTACATTAAAAAAGTGAAGTGTAACAAAAGGTTGTATAATGTTAGTAAATTTTAATACTTATCCCGTTCAAACTCAATTTAACAATTCTTTCAGGGGTGGAAAGAACCCGAAAATAGCAGAAAATCAGTTAAAAGTACTTTTGTCTCAAGATATTTGGAGCGACAAGCTCAAGGTTAAAATGCCTGAAACAGTTGAGGAAAAGAAAGTTCTTATTGATATATTAACCAACCGACTGAAATTAGACAGATTTGTAAATTTATCAAATGAGAAATTGCGTCTTTACGGCGAGGTTTCTTATGTAAATAATCTTATTGAAACAAACCCTTCTCATCCGGATTTGCCGAAATTGAAAGCTGAATTGCAGAAAAAAGGCAATCTTGAAAGTATGTTTGAGGATTTGGACAAAGACATTGAACTTGAAAAAAAGAACAATCTTTCTGCCTATAATTATTTGAAAGAGATTGACAATATGTCTGATGAATACATTGATAAAAAACTTCTTTCTATCGGAAAACTTCAAAAATATTGGGATAAAATTGTGAAATACAACATTAATCCGGAAGGCAAATTATCTGTAAAAGAACTGCTCGAAAAAGTTTCTAATCAAGAAATAAAAGAAGTTAGCACTTCTGCACCAAAACAGCCTTTGACAAAGAAACAGCTTCTCCGCAGTATTCAAATCCAATATGAACAAACTTTACGCAGAATTATCAACATTTATCAAGATAATACAAACCATTGTGCGGATGCAAAACAAGCGAGAGAAATTACACTTCAATATTACAATGATGCAATAAAAAAATTCCCCGGAATAGAAAAACAGATTTCGAAGATTTTCGATAGTGTGGAGAAAAAATTTGTATACAAAACGGACAGACTTATAACCGTAAGCAGAATTATAAACGGCGAAACTGTTGTTGGAGTTGACATTCATCCGCTCGGCAAAGTTTGGGAATATATGGACGAGTCGGTTAATGAAGCAAAAAAAGCTAAAAAAGAAATTGCCGACTTAAAAGTAAAAATAGTTGAACATCCCAAAAATATGACACTTAAAGCTGAGCTTGATGAAAAAAAAGAGGTTCTTGAACAGGCTAAAAAAGATTGGCTGGAACTTCTTGAATACAGTGTTAAGTATGAAGAAGAAAACCGTAGGCTCTTTGATGAAGCCGACAGACTTTCTGATTATGAATTTTTGGCAGACGAAAATCCGACAATCAAAAAACACAAAGAATTATACGCTATGTGTCAAAAAAACAACAACTCCATGCCCGAAAGAGTTTGGAATGAAATTCTAAATTAGAATTTGAGGAATTCTCTGACTGATTTACACAGCAAGCCCTCGTTCTTTTCTTTTTTGCAAACTTTTTTCTTTTTATAAAAAAAGTATGCCGATAAGGTTACTATTTTGGAACCCTACGACAAGAAAATATTAGCAAATTTAGATAAAACTTGCAATAAATATTGCAAGTTGACATTGCTTATGAAGTTAGATACACAAGTGTATTATAATATGAGGATTATTCTTGGCTTAGAATATAAATAACCCAAATATTAATCGCTTAGCAAATCAAGTATTTGTAAAAATAAATTGATAATATCCAAATAAATATTTACAGAAAAATCTAATGCGGTATTCCAATTATTTAATTTTGTAATATTTTTGGCTTTATCTAAATTATTAAAATCATATAGTAAATAACCAATAAATATTAAAATACCAACAGCAGCTATAACTTTTCTATGAAAACCTTTTATAGAAATAAACAACCTACCTATCGATACTAGAATTAAACCAAGAAGTGCAAAAAACAAGAATCTACCAAGAAAGGAAAAATCAATACCAGAATACATTCCAATTAATGATGTTAACAATGTTGCGATAGCCGTAAGAGCCGTCACTTTAACTCCAATATTTTCATCAATAGAAAGCAATACTATACCAATTGTTATTCCGTCAGTGAATGTAAATAATGACATTAAAAAGAAGTTTAATGGCATAATGTCTCTACAAAACATTAAAATTATAAATGTAATAATATTTAATATTAGTGCTGGCCAAAATATCTTACATATTAATTCTGGAGAAACTTCTAAATCAAGTTGCCCATGTTCATTTGTTTTAGCCGTAACATAAGAAGCTCCTTTTTCATAAGCTTGTCTAAAGTATTTAACTACGCCTAATGCTCCTAAAAAGCAAAAGCCTAATGAAATTGCTAGAATAAACAATGTTTTTGATAATAAAGTTTCAAACATACTACTCTCAATTCTTTTTATTATGGTGTCGTAGTCCGTAGGGTGCAATTTTTTGCACCTTATTCGTAAAAATGGTGTCGGGAAAGGGACTCGAACCCTCAAGGAGTTACCCACATGAACCTGAATCATGCGCGTCTACCAATTTCGCCATCCCGACAGGTATGTTCATTATATCAGAAAAATAAAAATTTGTATTTTTTTATATAACGAATTTGTTATTAATTAACGCTTAATTAAGAATTTGTAAAGACGCTTTGAAGATATGGTACACTGAAGTAGGGAATATTAAGTATAGGAGGGAAAATATGATACCAATTTTAGATTCAAAAAGACAATATGCATCAATCGGTTCGGAAATAGAAAAGGTTGTTTGCGAAGTGCTTCGTTCCGGTTCTTACATTCTGGGACCTAATGTAAAAGCTCTGGAAGCAGAACTTGCTAAATACATCGGATGCAGTTATACCGTAGGTTTAAACTCCGGTACGGATGCTTTGCACTTGGCTCTCAGAGCATTAGATATAGGTGCAGGAGATGAAGTTATTACAACGGCATTTACTTTTGTTGCGACAACAGAATCAATCGAAATCGTTGGTGCTACGCCGGTGTTTTGTGATATTAACCCGGATACATTCAATATTGATGCTGATAAAATTGAAGAACTGATTACACCAAAAACAAAAGCTATCATGCCTGTTCATTTATACGGTCAGCCGTGTGATATGGACAAGATTATGGATATAGCAAGACGTCACAACTTATACGTTATAGAAGATTGCTGTCAAGCAATTGGTGCGGAATACAAGGGTCAAAAAGTCGGTACTTTCGGAGATATCGGATGCTACAGCTTCTATCCGACAAAAAATCTTGGCGGAATGGGCGACGGCGGTTTGATTACAGTTAACAGCGAAAATCTTAAAAACAGAATCGTTGCTCTCAGAAACCACGGCGGTGCTGTAAGATATCATCATGATGAAATCGGTGTTAACTCACGTTTGGATGAGATTCAGGCTGCAATCTTGAGAGTAAAATTAAACTACATTGATGAATGGAACAAAGCAAGAAGAAGCCATGCTTCTACTTATAATGAATTGTTTGCAGGATGTTCGGACATCCAAACACCAAAAGAACTAGCCGATACTTATTGTGTATACCATCAGTATACAGTTAAGGTTCCCAACAGAGATGAAATCCACAAAATGCTTCAAGAATCAGGTATCGGTGCTATGCTTTACTATCCGATTCCTTTGCATATGCAAAAAGTTCATGCTCATTTGGGTTACAAAATGGGAGACTTGCCTGTTACAGAAAAGAATACAGAAATGGTTATCTCCCTTCCGATGTTCCCTGAGCTTACTTTAGAAGAACAAAAAACAGTTGCTTCAACCTTGATAAGCTGTTTGGAAAAATCAAAAGCGCTGGTTTAATTTAAACACACTAAAAACTATCCCCTATGTACTGCGGGGGTAGTTTTTTAGTGCTTTTAAAAATTAAAATGTAAATATTTTGTAACAAGAAGTAAATTTCAGGCAATTTATAGGGACAAAGTGTTTTTATAAATTTGGGTAGAAGTGTTACTATGAATATTCAATCTGATTATAATTATAATATTTCAATGCAGGGAAAAGGTCCGCATACCAAGGTCCCTGACAAAAGTATACGGAAATTTAAGGATAAAGTTAAGCAAATATTTATAGACCTAATACCCGAAAAAACATTCAGCGGAGAGAAAGCAGAGACAGACAGTTACGTTAACACGAACAACATTCTATCACGACCCCACGTTAACAGAATTATTATGGGTACAACGGCATTAATGACACAGCCGTTTATTGACCTTTACAATCCTAACGTTGACGAAGAAACAAAAAAGGTCTCAATGTACAGAACTATTGCAAAAATTATTGCAGGTACTGCCGTCGGCACACTGGTAAGAGGTTCTTGCTACAAGCTCGTTGCTACAATGACGGATATTGAAGGAACTAAAAAGCACAGCAAGTCGTTATTACCAAAAGCATGGATTGAAAAATTTAAAAAACATCCCGATTATCTCGGAAACTACAAGAGTGCACTCGCAACATTCATGTCTCTCGGAATAATGCTGTTCACTAACTTCTTGCTTGATGCGCCTTTGACTCTTTATTTAACTAACAAGTTTAATGAATCAAGACAAAAGCAGCAAAAAGGAAAGGAGGTCGTAAATGGCTAATCTTTTTCAATCAAGTTTAAATTGGATGGCAAAATCATTTGCAAAAGATACATCCAAAATGTTTATTATAACAGGAGTCGCAGGTTGGACATTATCCTCTCTTGCACAAATCATGACTGTTGCTGTCAATCCAAAAATTAAAGATGAACAAAAAATGTTCCTGATTCCGCAGGAATTTAGTGATGCTGTGGTAAATATAGGTTCGTTCTTCCTTATATCCCAATTAACAAAGAAAACCGTCGCAAAATTATTCTCAACAGGAAAATTTACGACTAAAAAGGTTCGTACATTCCTGAACGAACATAAAGATATATACGGCGACAAGGTCGGTAAAATTGACTTTGATTTGGATAGCGCTCTTAAATATGAAAGCGAAGCACTTAGAAAAAGCCATGCCAATATAAAGAACCTTGGAACAACAATTGCTACTGTCAGTGCCGGAATTTTGGCTTCAAATATTATAACTCCTATTTTGAGAAACAAAATGGCTTCAACAGTTCAAAAATCCTATATTAATGAATCAAAAGAAGAACACTCGCCAAAGAAGCTTGCAACAGTTCAAAATGTGAAGGTTTCTCCGGTTTCTAACAGCGGACAAATGCGAATTTAATTGCATAATATGAGAAAATACTCTACAATATTTCTTAAAAGAGGGGCATTTTATGGACTATGAATACGGAATTATCGGCGGAGGCCCCGCAGGGTATACAGCGGGCATGCTTCTTGCAAAAAAGGGGCACAGTGTGATTTTGTTTGAAAAAGAACTTTTAGGCGGAACTTGTCTGAATAAAGGCTGTATTCCTACAAAATCCATGCTTCATTCATCGGAAATATATCATTCTGTATTAAATTCAGAAGAAATCGGCATTAAAACTAATATTTTGGAATTTGATTTTAAAAAGGTAATTGAAAAGAAAGATAAGATTACGGAAAAATTGCGTAAATCACTGGAACTTGCCGTTAAAAATTCGGGAGTAAAAACCGTTTATGCCGAAGCTTGTATAAAAGACAAAAACACAATTCTTGCCAATGGTAAGGAATACAATGTTTCCGAAATAATCTATGCCTGCGGTTCAAAACCGAGAGAAATTAAGGGTTTAGAGTTTAATCACAAATTTATTTTAAGCTCTGATGACGTTTTGAATCTTAAGGAACTTCCTAAGTCTGTTTTGATAGTCGGTTCCGGTGCTATAGGTATTGAATGGGCAAGGATTTTTTCAAATTTTGGGGTCGAAACAACCCTTGTTGAAATGGCAGAACACCTAATTCCACAGGCAGATATTGATATATCAAAGAGAATTGAGCGTATTTTCAAGGGTAAAGGAATAAAGTATTACTTAAATGACTCTATAGAAAGTATTAATGACAAAAAAGTTATATTAAAATCCGGTACTGAAATTTCTCCTGAATTTATCCTTGCTGCAACGGGCAGAGTCCCTGTTAAACCTGAGATAAAAGGAGTTTCCGTTTTGGGAGATTCGTGCGGAGAAATTCAGCTTGCACATTATGCAATACATCAGGCTAAAGAATTTGCCCTTGGAATAACTTGTGACAAATCATTAATTCCAGCCGTAATCTACGGTAAACCGGAAATTGCATGGGTCGGATTAAGGGAGCAGGATTACACTGAAAACTGCAAAAGCATAAACATACCAATCTCCGCTCTTGGAAAGTCTTGGTGCGATGATTCGACAGAAGGGTTTATCAAAATAATTACTCAAAATAACCTGATAGTCGGAGCGCATATTATCTCTAAAGAAGCTTCTGCACTAATCCACGAATTGTTAATTGCTATTCAAAATAAATTAACAATTTCGGACTTAAAAAAAGTATGTTTTGCTCATCCGACATACTCGGAAGGGATTTTTGAACTCTTGTTAAGAACGTAAATTTTTTTTTAAAATTTAGTGACATAAATCCATGCTTAATATAATATTAAGTTAATCGGAAATAAAATAAGGAGTAATCTTGTGACAGGAAAAAAGATTGAAACGGTATATCCGGCTCAGAGTGCTTTTTCAAGTGAAGAAGATGCTTTTACTGCTCTTTCTACTTCTGCCCTGTTAGCTAAAAGTTCTGTTCCTTATTCTCACAGAAGGGTTGCCGATAATTATGTAATTATTAAGCGTATATACAGATTTCAGGCTGTTCAAAGCCGAATTACAAACGCTGAAAGACAATTGCTTCAAAAATATGATTTTAATACGCTTGAGTTTTCAACAATAAAGCAAATTAACGAAGAACTCTCATATCTGAAAAAATGGTCATCTTCTTCAAATGAATTATTGAGAAAAGATGCAGATACAATCCTTCAGATTCGTTCAAAAGAACTTAAATTTATTGTTGCAAGCAGATACGCTTCTATAACAAGCGAAATTTACAACGGCTATAAGGCTTTGGAAAGGTATTTTGAGGAGATTTCAAAGTTTTATTCTCCTACAATGTAAATATTTTTCATAATCTGTTATAAATTAAGCAAATTTAGTCTTTCAGGTGTTTTATATGCTTGGAAGGTTTAATATGCAAGTATTATCCATACAGCACAATACATTGAACCAAAGGGATTTTCAGTCAGAAAATCCCGTATATGGGCATTCTCATAAATCAATAAAGAAGAACGGTTACAAACCGTCCCAAAAAGCTGTTATCACAGGAACAACGGCATTAGGCGTAATAGCCAGCCTCGCAATTCTTGCCAAATGTGCAAAATATTCTCTGAAACCTTCCAAAATGTTTAAGGATATTAAAAATTCGTATCTTGCTAAAACGGATTTTGAGGCAGAAGAAGTAATTGCAATGGGTGCAGGTTCTTGTATCGGCGGTCTTGCCGGCGGTTTTATAGTAGACAAAGACAAAAATAATCGCAGAGCAAAATTGAGAGAAACCGTTATGCAGATAGGAAATGTTTCTATTCCAATTTTGACAGTACATTTACTTGTAGAAAAGGCTTTCAAAAATTCATCAAAAGGTGTAAAAGCATTTGCAGGTTTAGGCGGTGTTTTTGTAGGAGTTACAATCGCAAACATTGTTATGAATAAGCTTAACAATATCCTGTTTAATGAAAAAAGCGGAGAGGGCAGAAAAATAAAAATAACCGATTTCTTTGCCCACATTGATGATGTTGTTCTTGCCGCATCATACATTTCTAAATCCGATTTCGTTCACACAGTGGGAAGAATAATCCCGCTTGCACTTATGGTTCCGGGGCTGGAAGTCGGAAACAAAAAAGCCGAAAACTAATAAACCGGTATGTAACAGAGGATTATTAGCAGTTTTTATTTAAATTTTGCATCTTTAGACCTGTGTTGCCAGATCCTTGTTATAAAAACAAAAAAGGCGCAACACCCCTGCAGGCGCTTGCCTTTTTTGTTTGTTAAATTATATCAATATAGAATTAAGCCAAACCTAAAGCTTTTTTATACCATGAGAAGGATTCTACTTCGCTTCCGTTAAAGGTTGTCTTAACCTGCTGTTTTTTGAGATAGCTTTCAAATTCGTCATTAAATGTCGACTGCTTTGTTTTTTTAGTTTCGATTGATGTGACGTTCATTTGGATTTCCTCCTATCATTTAGTTACACTTTTATATATTAATAAAATTTATTTATTTGTTCACATCTATTAACTACACTACCACAAGCATATTCTATCATAAAAAATGACCCTCTGCAATTGATATGTAAAAAATTATTACAAAATTTGACAAAAATCATTCTAAAGGGTTACAAATTCATAACCCATTAGGATAGGATATTTCCATGATTTTTTGATACTTTTTAACGGCTTAAATCTCTTGATTTGGCAGTATGTTTGCGTTACCGTAAATTTGTAAAGGGTGAATTAGAATTGGGAGAACTGGCATGTACAATGTTGCGATAATCGGAGCTGGGCCTGCGGGAATTTTTTCTGCACTTGAAATAGTAAAACTTCGTCCCGAATGGAAGGTCGTTTTAATTGAAAAAGGGCAGAAAATTGAAAAACGAAAATGCCCGATTAGGGAAGGTTCGTCAAAATGTGTAAATTGTAAACGCTGTGGTTTGCTATGCGGATGGGGCGGCGCAGGTGCATTTTCAGACGGAAAATTGACTCTTACACCTGATGTTGGCGGTCACCTGATTGATTACATGTCCAGAGAAAAAGTTGAAGAATTTATAAAATATGCCGATGATATGTATCTCGAACATGGTGCTACAGATGAAGTTTTCGGTACGGATATGGAAATCTTTCGAGAAATTGAGCGTCAGGCTTCTCTTGCCGAATTAAAACTTGTACATTCTCCGGTAAGGCATTTGGGAACAGAAAGAAGCCTCGATGTTTTAAAACACATGCAGGATTATCTGGATAAAAGAATCACAATTCTTAACAATGTTTCGGCAAAAAGTCTGATTGTTGAGTGTGAACAGGTTAAAGGAATAGTTCTGGATAATGGCGAAACTATTAGAGCAGAATATACAATTATTGCACCAGGAAGGGAAGGTGCAGATTGGCTTACTCACGAATTTGCAAAAAATAAAATCGGCATGGTTAACAATGCCGTAGATATCGGGGTAAGAGTTGAACTTCCTGCTCCGGTATTTGCACCTTTAACCGATAAACTTTATGAATCAAAGCTTGTTTATTATTCTCCGACATTCGGAGATGAAGTCCGTACTTTCTGTATGAATCCGAACGGAGAAGTCGTACAGGAAAATTATAACGGTATTGCAACGGTCAACGGACACAGTTATGCGAATATTAAGACGAAAAATACAAACTTTGCACTTTTGGTAAGTAAAAAATTTACAGAACCTTTTAAAGAACCTATTGCTTACGGTCAGCATATTGCAAGTCTCGCAAACATGCTCGCAGGCGGAATTTTGGTTCAAAGATTTGGCGATTTGCTTGAAGGAAGACGCTCCACTCCAGAAAGGATAAAATCGAGCATAATTGAACCGACTTTAACTTGTGCAACTCCGGGGGATTTAAGTCTTGTTATTCCGTACAGACAGATGAAAAGTATTATTGAAATGCTCTTTGCACTCGATAAAATCGCTCCGGGGACAGCTTCAAGATACACGCTCTTGTACGGGATAGAAGTAAAATTCTATTCAGCAAGAGTCAAATTAACAAACGAACTTGAAACAGAAGGGGTTAAAAATCTGTTTACCATAGGCGACGGCGCAGGTGTTACAAGAGGTTTGATACAGGCTTCCGCATCCGGAGTTTATGTGGCTCAAACCATTTGCTCAAGGGGGTAAATTCGTGGGTCAAGGTCAAATTGGCAATGAGGGGTATGGAGTTTAACGATTTTGTCCATACAATCTAGATAATCAGGTAATTATACGCCTGTGACATAACCTCGTTAAAAGCAGTTTCGTTTCCGAAAAATACATAAAATTCAGCCTTGTTTCTTTTCATCATCTGTAAATCAGGTGTTTCAATCGGAGGCCCTGCAGGGGTTGTTCTCGCAGGATTTTTTGGATTTGAAATCATGCCTGTTGCTCTGAGTATCGGTACATAAAGTTTATTTTTAAAGACTTCATACTGAGTTAAGCCCTTTGTTATAACACCTAGATTGTTTTCTTTTTCATCAATTAACAAACCTCTCTGCATCGGAGCTGTATTTGTTTTAGCCTCTTTACCACTTTCTGTCGGGAGATTTTGCCTTATATCGTAATCAGGGTCAAATGTTCTTTTAATAAGGGTATTCATATCCTCGGAATAAACCGTATTGATTTTTGATGGGAGTTCAAACGAAACTTCAAGCAAATGACTTTTCTGGGTATTATTCCAGTCAAACTCAAATTTAAGATAATTAGAATGTTTATCCAGTGTAACCATAAGAGGTATAACATCCCAAACCCCTTCAAAATCTATCTTTAGCACAGCTCTGTTTGAACCTTCAAAAAGAATTTTTGTACGCAGAATTTTAAACTCCATTCCGTAATCATCGGGCTTGGGAGCATTATTATAGCTGTCTCCCAAATCCGCAAAGTCAACAAGAGAAAACGGTATTGAATTTATAAATATTTGACCGTCTTTTATTCTTAAGGATATATTAGAATTTTCAATTGAAGTTTCAGTTATTCTTAAGTCATTTTCCGAAGATTCCGGCATGATAAACTCTGTTTCATTCGGTTCGACATTGTTGATTTCCGCAAGATATGTATAAATTCTTTTGTAATCTTCTGTTACGGGAATCCTATTTGTGTCTGTCAGCAAATCTGTTTCAAACCCTTCTCTGTACTGGAATTTATCATACCCGGTCTGCTCTTTTGCCGATTCAAATTCAACAATACCTGAATAAAATTTGTCTGAAAGATTTATGACCATTTTTTCTTCAAATTTTGTTTCAAGTTTTAATTCATCAATAATATTTTGAGCAATTTGAAGTATTTTTTTGTACCTTATAATATTTTCCGAATGAACACTATCGGTTGAACATCCGCAAATGCTATCGTGAGCTTGATTTTTGATGAGCATTTTATAGGCGTATTCCAATATATTTTCATACTGCTTTTCAGCCCGGCAAAATCTTACATACCTTGAAGCCAAATCAAGCATATATGAACATTGAACATTATATCTTTTCAAATCTAACCTTGAAGAATAACAGCCCTGAAGCGTAAATGTCTTTGAATTATCCCTCAGTTCTCCGTCAAACTTAAATTTGTCAAAGTTTGAAGATACGTTTTTGAAATACTCAAACGGCGAACCTAGTTTAATATTGTAATCGTCCTTTAAAAGCAGATTTACAGCATTAATTTGATCTTGAATATTCTCAGGTACTCCAAGATGATCTGCACCAATCGGATAAAGCAAATATAGTCCAGATTTTTCGGAAATTAAGTCTAAATTCTTTTTAAGAATTTCAGCTTTTTCTTCAATTGAGCAATTAAGAGAAAATACATCCTGAAAATATCCCCGAACGAGATTCACGGTATCAGCTCCGCACCATTTAAAATCCGCCGGGAAATCCCCGCATCCTCTCCATACTATAAATTTATCAATACCAAAGTCTCTCGCCATATCAACAATATTTTGGCTGTGTCCGAAAGTGTCCGCAAGATATCCTATAAAATCCGTACAACCAAATTCTATTGCTTTTTTCATACCGAGTTCAAGATTCTTTGAAAAACAGTTTCTGTCGATCAAAAACTCATCTGTAAGGCAGTAAAAAGGTCCTATAAAAAGTTTTTTTGCGTAAATAAGACTTTTAACAAGCTGTGTATTTTCAGGACGAATTTCCAAATAATCTTCTAATGCGCAAACTTGTCCGTCAAAATAAAAACACGGTATCTTGTTGTTCTCTAACATATAAAGAACTTTGTCAAATACACGAACAAGACGCATTCTGAATACTTCAAACTCTCGATACCACTCTCTGTCCCAATGCGTATGCAAATATGCAATAACCTGCTTTCTCATGATTATAATTTTACAATAAACTTTCATCCCATGCAACGTACAACCACCAATTCCTACAACTTTAGTTGGACAAATTTACTGTACAAGAATCATCTATTCTTATGATTTTTTTATAAAGAACATATATTATCCTTGTTATGTTCAGATGGAATTCATCGGAAAGGAATACTATGGCGAAAATTATTAAAATAACGTCGACTACCCCGCGTATCGCAAATCAATTTAAAACATCTAGAAATTCGACTACAAATCCCTTTAAATATCAGAATTTTGAAGGTAATACATTAGATATATCAGCTTTTGCTGATGTGTTTGAAAGCTCAGCAGTAAAAGAATCAAGCAAAATGAAATTAATTGCATCCTCGGTCGCAGGAAGCATGCATAAGATAAAAAGCAGTATCGCAGAACCTATAGTTAACTTTGTTAACAGAGTTCGTGATGCTGTTGTTACATCTTGGGATTATGCTAAAAACACAGATGTTTCAATTTCGAATGCAGTTAAAGGCATCGAAAGCGTAATGAACACTAAGTTTGACATTCCCGGTTTGAGAAAAGTGGATGAGTTAATTCACAAACCGATAGAATTTTCAGGTATCAAATCCGTTGGTGCAAATATTAAAAACGGTATAGGCGTTATCGGCGAAAATATGGTAGATTTCGGAAAAGATATTAATTCAAAATGGTCTGCACTTATTTCAAAAATTAATGGCGGAAGAAAAATATCTTCTGAAATGTCAGTAGGAGAATTAGAGGAATTATGGAAGTCTGAAATATCCGCTTCGGAAAATATGGAGGCTGCTTAAATGATGAATAAAAATATTGTCGAAATTATTGATGCGCTTGCTGAACACAAAGACTCCGATTCTATAAGAGTTCTTGAAGAATTGGGTACAAATTCGCCTGATAATGAAGTTAGAGAATGTACTTCCAAAGCATTGGTCAGAAAAAACGTACATGACTCATTAAAAGTTGTTATTATTAATCAAGGAAAAGGCATTAATGACCTTTCTCCGACAGTTGCAATGAGTACAATAAATGAAATTCTCTCTTTAAAAGATAAATCAGAAGTTATTAAAATTCTTGATGACACAATCAATATGCATTCTGATGAATCGGTTAAGGAAAATGCACGTTCGGTAAAATCTCTTTTAGCATTAAGCTAAATCAGTTCCACATATAAGTATAGTCGTCTTATATAAATATATATAAGGCG
>CALYTW010000033.1 GCA_945487905.1 uncultured cyanobacterium | reverse complement strand
CATACTATTTCAAAATATTTAAAACTTTGTTTTAAAAGAGATGAGATACATTTTTCAATATATTTTTCCACGTTATAACATGGTAAAATAACAGAAACCAAAGGGTCTTCCGTATCATTCATAACAAAAAAATCCGAATATTTTTTCAAAAAAGTTTTTTCTAAATCTCTCATTACATATTCCATAACAGACACTATGATAACATAAAAAGAAGTATAAATTAGACATCTTCAATCGATAATTGAGAACGGTTAACATTAATAACCTGTCCGCTTAAATCGGATATAATTGTTGCCAGTGCCATTTTTGCAGGTATATCTGGAGCAAGAAGCGAATCTTTAGGTTCATTTCCAAAGTTTTTATATCTCATTGGTGTTGCAGTGCGTTCAGGCACTATAGCATTGACTCGTATTCCGTATTCTTCCCATTCTTCCGCAAGTGCTTGAGTAAAATTCACAACTGCAGATTTGGCAGACGAGTATACTGCATAGTTTTTTCTGCCTCTTGTATACGAACTTGATGCAAAGAACAAAAGTCCGCCTTTTGATTTTGTCAAATATTCAAAAGAAGCTTTTGCAATATTTATACATCCTATATAATTGGTTTCAATTTCTTGTTTGATATCATCAATATCACGGTTTATAATTTCTCCGTAGTTAAGAATTCCTGCCGTATTAATTATGTAATCAATTCTGTTTTCTTTTTGATAAACCGATTCAAGAGCTTGTTTAACTTCTGATAATTGAGAAACATCTGCACCATTCCTTCGTGAAAACGGGTAAAGTTTTGCCCCAATATTTTTAGCGTTTTCAACAATCGATTCGCCGATTCCGCTATAACCGCCAAATACGGCGATAACTTTGTCTTTTAAATTATTAAAATCTGATGATGAAATTTCAGAAGTCTTTATCTGAAACAGTTTGTCGGCAATAGCAACATCAATGGGGTAGGTTATTTTTATATTGAATTCGTCTCCGTTAACGACATAAACATCACAGAGATTAAATTTTAGAATTAATCCGCAGTCATCCGTTACGGATAAGTCATTACATTGATTTGCAAGTTCATGAGCTTTTTTTATTGTTTTTAAGTCAAAACCTTGCGGCGTCTGTCCCCTGCGTAATAAACTTCTTTTAGGAATATCTTCAATCAAGTTTTCCGAATCAACTTTAATGATTGTATCGGCAGAAGTTATTGCCACATCAACAGCCTTGTACTTATTTAGTGCCAAAATACATTCGTCAATAATTTTTGAAGAAATAAATGGTCTTACTGCATCATGAATAAGAACTTTTGCGTTTTCATCTTTTATGGCATTTAAACCGATAAAAGAACTTTCCCTTCTTGTTTTCCCGCCCCGAATGGTAAGAGAAACCTTATCGTAGTTTTGTGCAATGGTTTTAACGGAATCTATATAATTTTCGTGTGTTACAACAATAATCTCATCTATACTTCTGCTATTTTGGAAGACTTTAATTGTATGCTCCAGAACAGTTTTGCCTCCGATTTTAATAAACTGTTTCGGTATTTCGAGTCCGGAACGCTCTCCTGTTCCGCTTGCTAAAATTATTGCGTAATTTTTCATACAAAGATTATATCATACTTAATTTTAGATTGTTAGACAAAATACCCGTCAGGGGAATTTTTTTATTTTGCCTACGGGTTAAAGTTTTGATAAAGGAGTGATGTAAATGAAAAAAATATTACTTTTACTTGCCGTAGTTATTTATTCTGGTTGTGTTTATGGAGCAGAAAGAGTTATACACCAAAATCCTTATATTAACAATCCATATTACCGGCACAACGCATATTATGATTATGAAGTTCTTCCACGTGACCTATCCGCACTCGAAAAATATTCTATGAACAAAATTTATTCAAGAGAGCAACCCCTAAAAAGACTTGAGCGTTTGGAAAATTTAGCATTCGGGGCAATCCAATCCGGCGATACGGCATCGAGATTTAAAAATGTTGAAAATGCTATTCTTTCAAGACCTAAATATTACACAAAACGAACCTTTCTCGGAAATATGGCAAATTATTTTGCCGGTCAGGCAACAGGGTTTACTCCGTCAATATATGACAGCTACGGGTATAACAACCTAAATAACCGATACGGAACAAATCGAATTAATCAATATTCAAACGGTATATTTGGCGGCGGCTACAACATACTAAATCACAGTTTAGGAAACGGCAGTTCAATCAGAATACTTGATTAGTTATTTTCGTATATAATGCTTTTATGATAAATATTGACTTTTTAACCTTAAAAGCATTCTTAACGGAAAATATTGATTTTCTGATAGGTGCAAGAATTCAAAAAATTCAACAGCCTACAAGACGGGATTTTATCTTTAGCCTGCGCAGTAATTTTGAATCAAAGAAACTGTACATAAATATTGATACAAATATTTATCATATATGCTTCATGAGTTCTGAAAATGAGGAGAAGCGTGGAATTACAATTCCAAAACGACCGCCAATGTTTTGTATGCTCTTAAGAAAGTATATTGAAGGTGCTAAAATTTCTGATGCATGTGTTGTTAAAAATGACAGAATTTTTGAACTGCATTTTGATACGATTGACGAATTCTCTCAAAAAAGGTATCTGTGTTTAGCAGTAGAACTAATGGGTAAACATTCAAATGTTATTTTGTATGACAGAGAAACAAATATTATCATTGGATGTGCGCATAATGTCGGTAATGAAAAAAGCAGATACAGAGAACTGCAAGGAGGATTGAAATATATTTATCCTCCATATTCCGGTAATTTAAACTTATCTGATGAATTAAAAAAACAATTCGCAGATTTAAGTAAAGATAAAATTAATGAATATTTAGAAACAGAAAACTATTCTCCCTCAGTCTTAAAAGACAGATACACTCTATTTGCAGAACTTTTGGAGAATTCAACACCTAAATTTTCAGTTAATGCGATGATAGATGATTATTACGCATACTATCAAGCAGAAAATAATCTTAAAAATGCTAAGAATAAATACCTCACAACAGTTAACAGAAAATTAAAAAAGGTTTTAAATTCAATAACAAAAATTAAAACCACCCTAAAAAAACGTGATAATGCCGACAGATACAGATTGTACGGAGAATTATTAACGTCAAATTTGTACAAGAAACTGGATTTTCAAAGTGAAGCCGAATTATATGATTATGTAAATAATGTACAAGTTGCAATACCTCTGGACTCAACCCTTACAATGTCAGAAAATGCACAAAAATATTTCAGATTATATACAAAATCAAAAAACACAAAAGAAAAATCAAAAGAACTCTTAGAAGGTTTAAACGTAGAAAGAAAATATCTTGAAAGTATTTTATACAGTATAGAAACGGCTAATTCTAAAGCAGAAATTAATGAAATTGAATCCGAACTCGGAATAACAGACAATAAACAAAATAAAACAAAGGCAGAAAATATCAAGAAGGTTAAAATTAATAACTATGATGTTTATATCGGGAAAAACAATAAACAAAATGATTACATAATATCAAAGCTTTCAAGAGACGACGATTATTGGTTCCATACACGTCTTTGCGCAGGTTCACACGTTTTGCTTAGAGTAGGAAGCAATGAGCCTGATGAAGAAACAATATTGGAATGTGCCAAGCTTGCACGTGAATATTCTTCTGCAAAACAGCCATCCAAAGTAGGAGTTATTTACACCAAAATAAAGTATATAAAAAAACCACCCTCAGCTCCATTAGGATATGTCATATATAAAAACGAAAAAGAAATCCTAATCTAATCTTTTAAATATTGTTTAATCCATTCATCAATCAAGGGAATGACTTCGGGGGCATTTTTTATCATAATCATCCCCGTACCTTTCGATTGTGAAGTATATGTCGTAAATCCGTTTTGTGCAAATTTCTTAATATAATTTTGAGCCTCTATTGCTGAAAAATCGGTATTGCAGGATATGGATAAGAAATCTACATTATCCAGTTGTGCTACGCTTACTGGAATATACAATCCTCTCGTGTGTACCACAGGAGAAAGCAATACTATTGTTTTGGGATTGTTCTTATATCTATCTGATGCAATAATACCTGCACTCCCTCCTATATCAGAGCCTATAATGGCCCAGTCATTAAAAAAATGCAGTTTTGGGTATTCCTGATTTATATAATTTATTACACTTAAAACATCATCAGGATATTTTTTATATGCATTAACAGTCAGGTTTTTCCATGAAACTTTATTCAACTTAGAGTCGTAAACACTTTTGCCGTGTCCTCTCAAATCAATGGCGAGTACCGCATAACCGTCTTGCAAAAGCGTATCGGGTAAATCGCTCCACCACATTGAATCAGTCCCGAGAGAGTGAAGTAATACTACGGTTTTAAAATCTTTTTTACCTTTTACTTTCGGATAAGTTAAGGATGCTTTTATATTAAATTTATCTGACGATTGTACGGATAAATCTTTTTTCACAAAAGCTTGTGCCGAAAATACGGGTATATTGGTAAAAACTAAAAAGAATGCTAAAATAACTAAAGTAAATCTTTTCATAACATTATAATTATACCACATGCCCGTAATATTTACAATTCTTAACATTACAAATAAAATAAGGCAATTATTTACAAAGAATATACTTTATATATATAACAAGAAATTTCAGGAGACACTATGGCATTAGTAATAGATGCAAACATGAAATTATTTGCAGACAGGATGCATATTACATCCTCACGTATGGTGCGTGATTACGGATTGTCAACGGTTGATGAAATAATCGAAGCAGAGGCCGAGAAAGGAAATAAACACGCTGTAGAATATGCAAGAGAATATTATCATTCTCCCGAGAAGCTTATAAAGTTGTTTAAACTTACTGACGTTGAAAATAAATACGCAATTATAAACAAGATGGATGAAAGAACCCGTGCAAAACTGCTTCCGTATTTACAGCATGAAGACTTGGATATGGGTTTATATTTCTTTACTCAGGAAAAACTTCTTGAAATGCTTATGGAAACTGAGACCGAAGAACTCGTAAGAGTTGTTTTGGAAGCCTTTCCGTTTGAGCAAATTATAGAAATGTTCCGAGAAGAAGATTTAGCCTATTTCTTTATGCAGGACGACTTGAAAAAAACAGACGTTATAGAACAGTTAAAAATGTTACCTCCTGATGTAATGCAAAAATTTGTTGAAGGTGTAACCGGCATGCCTGCTGAAGAAACGAATCCTATGGAGTTGATAAACAGCATTGCAGAGCTTCCTGATGACAAATTTCACAAATTTATGGCGGTAATTGATCCGGATGTACAGAGACAGTTGACCTTCCAATTAACGAAGGAGGAACCGGAATATTTAGAACTGTTCCCTAATTCAGCCTATGTAAACATGTTATCTACTCTGATGAAACCAGATATGGTTAAACCGATGGTAATGTTGGACAAAGATACATTGATTCAAATGGTTTCAATATTACCTCAGGATATGTTGTCAATTGTAGCAGCTCAAATTGACACAAAACATTTTGCAAAGTTTTTACAAGACGGTCATATGGATTTAATTGAAGATGCATGGATGATTTAGCTAAAAACAGCTTTAACGTAATAATTTTCGTCATTTTTTAGCTTGTTAATCAATGGGGCAAAAGCATCCGATGTAGTAAGAGTACAAATTTGAGCAATTTTTTCTCTTATTGTGTATTCTTTTTCTTCGGAGGCTCTTTCCAAAATTTTTAATAATATATTTTCTTCAATATCATTAACAAAAAGTTTAAGAGCATCGAGGCACCAATAAAGCTTAAACAATTGCTTGTTGATTACGTATTTCTTGTCTTTAAAAATAAATTTATCAATTTCATCAAAGGCTTCTGTTATTAACAACACTATTTTATTCAGATATATTTCCGAAAACTTTTTGTTTTGCTTTAATATTGAAACAGAATCTATAACGAGTCTGCATATATTTGCGTTTATATCAATAGATGCACTTGCAAAAATTTCGGGGTAAATTAACAAATCTGCAATACTATTGTCAGCAGTAAGTAGTTGATTTATTTTCAAGGCGACAGCCTCTCTTATTTTACCGTCGCAGCCTGTCAAGTTACTGATAAGTATTTTCCCTTCTTCTACATTATTTAATACATCGAGTTTTAGTGCGGAAAATTGTTTTTCCGGAATGCCGCCGTTTTTAAGCATGTCAATCAAATCCGAATGTGAAAACTTTTTTTCAAATAATTCACATGCAAGAATAAAATCAGGATTATTATTTTTATCTAAACAGGAGTTCAAATTTAAGGCCTCGTTATCATATATAAATATTTTATCATAAGCGACAATGAAATTATGGTCAAAAATAGTTTTAATGAAGGAGACGAAATGTTATAAAAGGTAATATAATTTGTATTCAAGGAGAAATTATGAATTTTATATTGAACATTCTACAAAAATTTTCTATGTTTGAAAAAGAACCGCAAAAGATTGGATTGTCACAATTAAAAGAGCCTTCATCCGTAAAGAAAACAGCACCTTCAATAAAAAGCAAAGAAGTAAAACTTTCAGATTTAATGAGGAGAGCAAGTTAATATTTGGGTAA
Organism: uncultured cyanobacterium; assembly: GCA_945487905.1. GTDB lineage: Bacteria > Cyanobacteriota > Vampirovibrionia > Gastranaerophilales > Gastranaerophilaceae > CAG-196. The sequence continues at coordinate 9,715 of CALYTW010000033.1, read as the reverse complement.
ATATTGAACAAACAAACCCTTTATACTATAATTTGTATAGTTTAAGGGGAAGTTAGAATTGGAAAAATTTCATTTTATAGCGATAGGCGGCATAGGAATGAGCGGACTTGCAAAATACCTTTTGGAAGAAGGGTATGATGTTTCAGGCTCTGATATACAAGACAGTAAGTATATAGACGCATTGCGTAAATTGGGCGCAAAGGTACATATAGGACATAATGCGGATAATGTTCCGGCAGATTCCGTTGTAGTTATGAGTACGGCAATCAGAAACAATAATCCAGAATATTTGAGAGCGGTTGAATTGGAATTAAAAATTTATCACCGTTCGGATTTGTTAAAAATAATTGCCGAAAATGCTCAACGCAAAGATAAAGTTTTTATAGGGTTTTCAGGAACGCATGGAAAAACAACAACGAGCGGATTAGCTTCTTACGTTCTTGATATGGCAGGTTATGAGCCTTCTTTTGTTGACGGTGGAATTGTTCCAGAATTGCATACAAATGCTCAACATAAAGACGGGAAATATTTTGTTGCAGAGCTTGATGAAAGCGACGGCACAATTATCAAATATAATCCTGACATTCTTGTAATAAACAATCTTGAGGCTGATCATCTGGACTTCTACAAAAACGGCTTGGAGGATTTAATAAAAACTTTTGATTATGCGGTTAGAAACTCTAAAAAAGTCATCATAAATTCTGACAATAAAGGTGTAAATAAGCTCAGTGGTAAATTCATTACCTTCGGACTTAATAATGCCGATTATACAGCAAATGATATTGAATATTCTTCGGAAGGTATAAAGTTTAATGTATTTCATAATGGCAAGCTTTTAACTGATATGGAAATTTCTTTAAGCGGTATACATAATGTTTATAACACCCTGGCAGTTGTAACGGCTTTAAACGAAGCCGGGGTAGATATAAAAACTATTAAACAGCACTTCAAGTCATTTACCGGAATGGGAAGAAGATTCCAAAAGGTTTGTGAATTTAGAGGTATTCAGGTTTATGATGACTATGCACATCATCCGACTGAAATCAAAGCGGCATTAAACTCGGCATCACAAAGGTTTGGAAAAGAACATGTCGTTGCGGTTTTTCAACCGCACAGATATACAAGGCTAAAAGCGTTGTGGAACGATTTTAAAACAGCTTTTGCAGAAGCTGACAAAGTTATTGTTACGGATGTATATTCCGCATCAGAAGATGAAATTGAAGGAATTTCAGGAGAAAAGTTTTCTTCCGAGTTGAACGGTTCCAAATATATTTCAGGCGATATGTATGAAGTGGGTAAAAAATTACTGCCGACATTAAAAACAGGAGATGTTGTGGTAGGACTTGGAGCGGGTACGATTACTAATTTAGGTAAAGGTTTGGAGAGAGCAAACGGTGAAGCTTTCGGATATTGAATGCAGAGAAAATTGTGATATTAAAAACTTGACAACTTTTAAAATCGGTGGAACAGTCAGGAATTTATATCTGCCTAAAAATCAGCAAGAATTGGTTTGTTTATTAAACGAACTTGATGATTACATATTGTTGGGCAATTGTTCTAACATTCTTTTTTCTTCAAATGGTTACTCAGGAAATGTCATATTGACAACATCACTAAAATACTATGAAATAAGAGGAAATTTAGTAATCTCAGAATGCGGAGTAAAAGGACCTTTGTTATCACAAAAAGTTTCTGAAGCGGGACTTAGCGGATTCGAATTTATGATAGGTTTTCCCGGAACAATAGGCGGTGAAATTTATATGAATGCTTCTGCACACGGTCAGTCAATATCTGATACCATAAAAAAATGCTGCTTATATGACAAACAAACAAAAAATGTTGTATACAAAGATAAATCCGAAATGGACTTCGGCTATAGAAAGTCTATTTTGCAAGAAGGAAGATATATTCTTCTTGGGGCTGAATTTGAACTTAAAAGGAGTAAATCTGAAGATATCAAAACTCTAATGTCTCGGAATTTGGAGAGCAGAAGGGAAATTCAACCGGATTTAAGACATCCTAATGCGGGAAGTGTGTTTAGGAATCCTGAAAACGATTCGGCTGGAAGACTTCTTGAAAAAGCAGGGGGTAAATTATTAAAAACAGATAATGCGGAAGTGTGGGCAAATCATGCAAATTTTATTGTAAATTGCGGAGATGCAGATTCTGACGATGTTTTAGAATTAATGTTAAAAATGTATACAGCCGTAAAAGAAAAGTTTACAATAGAATTAACTCCTGAAATTATTTTTATCGGGGATAGAACGGAAAAAGAGGAACAAATATGTCAAATATTATATCAAAAGATGCAAAAATAGCAGTTTTGTGCGGAGGAATGTCCTCAGAAAGAGAAGTGTCATTGCGTTCTGGGAAAAATGTGCTGCATGCGCTTTTAAGACTCGGTTACAAAAACTCGCAAATAGTCGATGTCAGCGAAACTGTTTCAAACGATTTAAAAAACTTTGAGTATGCGTATAATACCTTGCACGGAAAATACGGCGAAGACGGATGCATTCAAGGGCTTCTTGAAATATTGAAAATACCTTATACAGGGTGTGGTGTGATGTCAAGTTCTGTTTGTATGAACAAAGAATATACAAAAAAATTAATGTCTACAACCGATATACCGCTTATTACATCTGTGTTTCTTTTAAAAAATGATGACCCGATAAAAAAAACATTAGACCTGCATTATCCTTTAATGGTAAAACCTGTCTCCGAAGGTTCAAGCTTTGGTATGAGCAAAGTTAACAGCCCTAATGAACTGGTTGATGCTGTAGAAAACGCAAGAAAATATAATTCGGAAGTTTTAATTGAGGAGTATTTAACTGGTATATCCGCTACTGTTGGGGTATTGGAAAAAAACGGAGAACCTTTTGCCACGGAGATTTTGGAACTTAGACCTAAAAATGAATGGTATGATTATGAAGCTAAATATACCAAAGGAATGACTGAATTTATCCTTCCTGCTGAACTCTCTGATGAAATGACAAAAAAGGTAAAGGAAAATGCCGTAAAAGCGTTTAAGGTATGTAATTGTTCCGGTGTGTCAAGAATTGACTTTTTGATTGCAGACAATGTTCCTTATGTGCTTGAAATAAATACAAATCCCGGAATGACTGATACAAGTGATTTGCCCGCTCAAGCACTTGCCGGCGGAATTACTTATGACATGCTTGTTGAAATGGTGCTTGAAAGTGCGGGTTTAAATAAATAATGTCTGATGAAGAAAACGTAAAACCAAAATATTATAAAAGCCACAGATATAAACAGGCAAGAATGCACCGCCAGGTAAGACGTACTCAAAAGCGTTTGAATCGACTGAGGGCTACTTATAAATTACTGATAATACTCAGTATGATTGCGTTAGGACTTATTATTCTAAAAATGCCTCAATGGAGATTGCCGCCAAATTCTTTTGACAGTGTAAACAGTGCTTCTTTAGAAATAGTAAATAATCATATTGTTCCGTCACAAAAAATATTATCAGCATTAAGGCGGACAAAAGTGCCTGCAAGACCATTGTTTTTAGTGCAAACAACATCTTTGAAAGAGAGTATACTAAAACTGGAACCTGTCAGAGATGTTTATATAAGACGTTTTTGGTTTCCTGCCCGACTGCAAATAGTAGTAATTGAGAGGACTCCACTGATAACCATATCTCCAAATCTGGATGTTCCTCCTATAGCGTTTTTCTCATCTGACGGAAAACTTATCGGGCGTGATTATATGCCTCTTGATGAAAGTTATAAAACAGTAAGAGTAATAACCTACGGTACAGGAGATGACTACAGAAATTGGGATTTGGCAAAAATAACTAATTTCAAAAAAATAGCATCTATGATAGAATCCGAAAGCGGAGAGGCTGTTGAATATATAGACTATAGAGATCCAAAAGATGTTTATGTAAAAATTCCCACTGTAAATATAAGGCTTGGAAGTTTAAATCCTTCTGTTTATGATAAGATTCGGCGTTTGCCCTCTCTTATTCCGCAAGTAAAAATGATTAACAAAAAGGTTAAATATCTTGATTTACGCTGGGACATAAGTTATATGAAGATGGATGAATAGATGTGTAAAAGTGCCTATATTCATATTCCTTTTTGTAAATCTAAATGTAAATACTGTTCTTTTGTATCGGGTGTAAATTTAGAAAGTACCTCTGTTTACATAAAAGCGTTAGTTGAAGAAATAAAAAGCTTGTATATTGGCGAAGCCTTAAATACAATTTATTTTGGCGGAGGAACTCCATCGGTATTACCAATTAATTATATAAAGCAAATTCTCGACAGGTTAAAATACAACGAAAACACTGAAATTACCTTTGAAATAAATCCTGATGATGCAACCCCAGAGTATTTAAAGATGTTGTACGAAATAGGAATTAACCGATTAAGCTTTGGTTCGCAGACTTTTCATAATGAAATATTAAGATTTATCGGCAGACGTCATAGTGCTGAAGATACCTTAACGGCTGTCAAAAAAGCAAAACAAGCCGGATTTCGAAATATAAGCTTAGATTTAATATACGGACTCCCGTTTCAAAACTTGGACATATTAATAAATGATTTAGCAGTTATAAAATCTCTTGATGTACAGCATGTTTCAACTTACGGATTAAAAATTGAAACGCCGTCATATTTTTCAAAACATTTACCTAAAAAATTACCCGATAATGATACTCAAGCAGATATGTATTTAAAAATTAACGAAATTCTTGAATCGTACGGTTATAAAAGGTACGAAGTCAGTAATTTTGCAAAGAAAAGCTTTGAATCAAAACATAACTTGAATTATTGGAATAACAGCGAGTATTATGGGTTTGGGCTTTCGGCTCACGGTTATATCAATGGTATCAGGTATTCCAATAAAGAAAACTTGAATGAATACTTGAATAATCCTGCATGTCATGCAAATGAACACAAAGTGACCAACAAAGAACGTATTGAAGAAGAAATTTTTCTTGGATTCAGGAAAGAATTCGGTATAAATGTTTTTGACTTTAAGACAAAATTTAATATAGATTTTGGAGATAAATATAAAAAGATTATAGATAAATATGATGACTATATCATTAAGACCGAAATTGGTTATAAATTGACTCTGGAAGGAGTTATGCTAAGCAATGAAATATTATCAGAATTTTTGGAGGATTAATCAGGTATTTCATCTAATATAAATTTGCCTATTTTACCTTCTCTAAAGTCTTTCAATATAAAATTAGCAGTTCTTTCGGTATCCGGAGATCCTGATTTAACAATCCAATTTCTTGAAACAGCAATGCCTTCAAGGGTTAAATCTTCGGTTTTGTAGTGAGTAATAATAGTTTCTTTATATTTTTCCTGTAATATTTCCAGTAATGCTTGGGCTACAGGTTCGGGAGAATAAGCGTTTTCAGAAACAGAATTAACAAATGCAAGTTTTACCGCAGTCATTTGGTTATCCTGTTTCGTCGGTATAATTCCAGGAGTATCAAGAAGTTCAAGTTTTGGATTGATTCTAACCCATTGTTGCTGTCTCGTAACTCCTGCCTTTGCGCCGGTTTTAGTTTTTGATGATTTAGTCAATTTGTTTATGATACTTGATTTTCCCACATTCGGCATCCCGATAACCATTGCTCTTGCCGGACGTCTAAGAAGTCCTTTTAATATCAAAGCCTGAATTTTAGGCTCGGCAAGCTCGACTGCGGAACTGACAATAATTCCCAAGTCTTTGTTATTTTTGGCATCTGTTGTAATAATTTTACAGCCGGTATTTGATTTTAAATATTTTGTCCATTTAGTCAAATCTTCCCTATCAACTAAATCGGATTTGTTCAACAAAAGAAGCCTTGGTTTATTACCCAAGAGCTTCTCAATATCTATATATCCACTGCTGACAGGAATTCTGGCATCTCTGACTTCAATTACCACATCCACCAGACTCAATTTTTCTTTAAGCTGGCGTTCGGCTTTAGCTATATGACCGGGATACCAGTGAATGTGGAGCTTATTTCTTTTCAATTTTTTCCTTAATACGAGTTGCTTTGCCTGAGCGTTCTCTCAGGTAATACAATTTAGCACGCTTAACATCGCCTTTTCTGAGCACCTGTATTTTTTCAATACGAGGAGAGTATACCAAAAATACTCTTTCTACACCAACGCCTTGGAATACTTTTCTTACAGTAATGGTTTTATTAATTCCCGAACCGTGCTCAGCAATAATAGCACCTTCGTATGCCTGAATTCTTTCCTTGTTGCCTTCTACAATACGGCAGAACACTTTAACCGTATCTCCAGGATTCATTTCCGGCAATTCTCTTGTTGTGTATTCAGATTCTAAATTTTTAATAATAGGATTCATTGTTGCTATTCCTTATATTTTGACTACTGTGTACATTCAAATATATATTAATCAAAACAAAAAACAAAAGCAAGTGAATATAAGCATATTTAGATAAAATATTTCAATTTGTAACAATTTATTAAAATAGTGGCAAGATATTATATTTACATGTTTTAATTAAACAGCCGAAATATTTGAAAGGTAGCAAATTGAATTCAATAGATAATAATATTACTTTTACAGGAGGGGGTAGTACTGCCCTTGCGAAGACAATAACAGCAATGTCTAAAGCAGATGCTTTAGCACCTATTGTTGCATTGGAAGCTACGGTTACCGGCGGAAGAACCATTCAAGCGTACAAACGTGGAGGCAAAGAAGAAGGCAGAGAGAGAATTATTGAAGAAACAACAGGTGCAATAGTTTGGCTGTGGGGCGTTAAAGTTCTAAATAAAGTCGGCGATAAGATACTAAGCAGTTATCTTAAAACTCCTGGCAAGACGTTTGACGTTGGTACTGATGATGTTCTGAGACGGCCGTTTGAAAACTATATGAAGAACGGTACGCCTAGGAAGATTACTCCGAACAAAGTTGCAGCGCTTAAGGGCATAAAGGTTGCAACAAGTATATTGATTGCAAACTTGTTTGTCGGATTTGTTGTTCCGAGAATTAACCACTATATAACAAATACAATAAGACAAGAACAAAAAGAAAAAGCTCGTACAGCAAATCAGAAAGCGATAAATTCTGAAAGCTTAAATATTAATTCCGAACAAAATATTGATAATCCTGGAAGTACTGTATTTAAGGGTTCTGCTGTTGCCGCAATGAATGTGTTTACAAATGCTATTGAAAATACAAATACAGGTAAGTTGTTATCAACGGACTTTGGTGTAGCCGGCGGAAGAATGATAAATGCCCGCACCAAAGAGGAAAGAAACGAAATTGCGTTCCGTGATTTGGGTTCAATTTACTTCTATATGTGGGCAAAAGATCATATCGGTAATCTTATGAATCTGGCTGAAAACGGTCGTGCTACAAGATTGAATCCTGAATCAACAAATATTTTACATGAACATTTACAAAACTTTATGGAATCAAAGGGCGGATCATTATCTGTTGATGAATTCAAAAAACTTGTTCAGGGTGCAGACGATATTACATTCAAACTTCCTGAAGGAATTAAATTTGAGGAAGGCAAGCTGTCTTTGCTGGATAAAATGTCTAACAGTATAAGCAATAAGAAAATCGAGCCTCTGCAGGTTGTTAAGGTGAGCGAACTTGAAGGTAAGTTTGATAAAGCAATTATGGACAGAATTCGTGAAATGTCCAAGATTCAACCTCTAAGAGAAGGGGAAGCTGTTGTTACTAAACAACAAATCATTGATGCTATGAATGTTGCAGAAATTAATGATCCGAAACTTCTTGATAAAGTATTCCGCAACTTTACTAACGAAGCAAGTGTTGATCCGTACAAATACGTATCTAATAAGAAACTTTATAAACTCAAAGCTCAAATGTCAGACTATGTTTCTGATATATGCAAACTCGCTAAAGACGGTAAAGTTACGAAAGATATTCTTGATAAGGCAAAACATAACAATATTAAATACAATGGTATTAACTTTGTATCAGGATTTATTGTTGCTGCAATGTTCTTGTCAACGATTATTCCAAAGTTGCAGTATTTAATGACTCAGAAGAAAACCGGCTTGAACGTATTCCCCGGAACATATGATTATGAACACCACAAAGAAATGGATGCATAGAAGTGTATAAGCCATTCGCAAAGTTATTTTAAGAGGATTGTATAAATTTTGAATGGCGGATTTTGACAAGGCTGAAGCGAAGCAGAACGCCGTCCCTGTGAGAAAACTGTAATGAGTGGTTATTTTGCGTAGACAAAATTAAAAACACTTTGAAGAATATTGTCCAAAACTACAAATTGATGTAGAGAATATAATACGAAAACATATTTTTAATATTCATAAAAAGCATTTGTAATTATAATTATGGTGCAAATGTTTTTCAATTTTTCTGAAATTATAAACTATTAATCAAAACCATACATAGCGTTATAACCCAAAATTAAGGTTTATGTTTTTCAATCTAATTTGTTTAAAATGTATGCGGTGATAGTCAAAACTCCTAGTTTGCTCATCGTAGCTTCCATAATCATATTCTTGTATTACATTCCCTTCATTATCTTTTATTATACATTTGGCAGAAATTGGCAATAGTTTACCTTCACTATCTTTTTTGTTACCAAATTGAACATGGTCTTCAATGTAAACATTTCCCATATCTTTTTGCAAATCGGATTTTATTACTAACTCGCCATTTTCTCCCATTACTACTTCTAACGGTTTATACCAAACGGCAATACCTGTATTTGGTGGTATTTGGTATGTTCCCGGTGAAGCTTCAGCATAACCAACATAGCCTTTTGTAAAATCATTTATGTTGTTATTAAATATTAAATTTCCGGATATCTTTTTTTGCAATTCTCTTGCTGTTTCTTCAGCTTCAAGTTCCTCTGCTTTAGAATTTATATTATCTGTTTCCATGGTATGTCTAAGTTCATGAAGAAGTGTTTCTAATAAATAATCTACAGACAAATTACTTATATCGTCGTGATTTTCAATAAGAATTTCATCTATGCCATCAGGATTTTTATTAGCTCTTCCGCCAACTCCTTTTTCAGCTATATCAACTAATTTTAAATTTCCATTAGATATAATTTCTTTTAGTTTTTGTTCATATTTTTGTACAACTAAATCATCAGGATGATTTTCTGCATATTTGTATATCAATTCTATGGCTTTATTTAAATTATTTTGTATAATCTGCTCACTAACGGTTTTATCTGATGAGTTATCTATTTGCTTTAAATTTTCTGTATATTCTTCGCCAAAATGAACCTCTGCATAAAAGCTATCTTTTTGTAAAACTTTTTGTATGTATTCAATTAATTTTGGTTTAGCTTTGTCTATCTCCGATTGAGATAGTTCTCCATTTCTGTCTGTATCAATATCACTAAAAATCGATTCAGAGATAAAATCTCCACCAAAATCTTTAGTTCCTTCTTTCATTAAGCCGGAATAATGAATTAACATATTATTAACAATATTTGAATTAAAATTATTCACTTACAGAACCTCGTAAATATATAAAGTTTTTTTTTATTATTCAAATTTCAAGAATTGAATAATTATTAACATTTCTTAAAATCAAATAAAGTTTAATGTGGATATTGTGTTACATGGACAAAATGGAAGCTTGATGTAAGCTTTCAAGTGTTGAGTTTGCGGAAAAACTTTGTTTTTCTTCGCAAACTTCGGGGTACGGTTTCGGGGGTAAATATTTTGACTTGTATCACTACTGACTTGGAAGG
>CALYTW010000032.1 GCA_945487905.1 uncultured cyanobacterium | reverse complement strand
GTCAGACCGTTCACACCTGCGAATAACAAAAAGAAATACCAGAGTGAAGACTAGATAACCTAAAGCGGACGTTTAAACGTCCGCTTTATATATAAAGGAGAGAGTTTTATGATTATGATAACGGTTGCATTGCTTTTAAGTTTAGTTTTATGCCTGTTGTTAGGAGTTCCGTATATTGATTATTTAAGGAAAAAAATGATAGGACAATATGTTCTTGATGCTGCTCCGGAAGCTCACGCTAAAAAAGCTGGTACACCTACGACCGGAGGTGTTTTTATTATAATCTCAATTATTATTTCCTCCGTAATTGCACTTTTAATGGCTGAAAAAATGGATAAAACTGCCTTAATAATACTAATAACTCTTGTTTTTATGACTTTAGCTGGATTTCAGGATGATTATTTAAAAATAAAAGGACATGAAAACAAAGGCTTAAGTCCTAGAGGTAAGCTCGTAAGACAAATCTTAATCGCACTGATTCCTGCATTTTATGCGATGCAAACTTATGGAAATGTTATTACATTAGGTTCAAAGAGCTTTGATATAGGTTTATTTTACCCGATATTAGCCGTGTTTGTAATTACAGGTGCATCAAATGCCTACAACCTGACAGACGGACTTGACGGATTGGCAGCGACAGTAGGTATTCCGGCATTTTTTGCTTGCGGAATTATCTCGTTTCTAAGCGGTCATATTGTGGTTGCAATTATTTGTGCATCGGTAATAGGAGCTTCTCTGGGGTTTTTAAAATATAACAAGCCGAAAGCTCAAGTTTTTATGGGTGACACAGGCTCTTTGGCTCTAGGAGGACTGCTTGGTACTCTCGCTGTAGTAGGAAGGTGTGAGCTTTTGCTAGCTGTTTTCGGCGGTGTAATTGTAATGGAAACTTTATCCGTAATTATACAGGTTACAAGTTACAAGCTGACAGGAAAAAGGGTATTTAAAATGTCTCCTATACACCATCATTTTGAACTTTGCGGTCATTCGGAAATAAGAATAGTAAAAGAATTTGGACTTGTATCGCTGATACTTTCAATTATTGCTGTCGTTATTTATATATATGTAAGCTAATAATTTAACTTAAAACTTTTTAAGATGAGCATACGCAGCATCCATCGCTTTTTTGCCAAGTTTTCCGAAATCAATTGTATACATTGTACTTTCGCCGATTTGAATCACGTCCGTTATATGACCTACTCCCAATTTTTCGTGAAAAACTCTTTCCCCAACATTAAAATAATACTGTGTTGCAGTGTTGTTAAGTTCCTCAGCCTTTTCCTTAGCTTCCTTTTCTGCTTGTCGTTGTTTTGTCCGTTCTTCTATTTGTTTTTTAATTTTGTTATTTTCAAAAAATGCTTTTAATTTTTCTTCCTCTGTTTGCTTATTAAACAGGCTTTTCTTAATAATAGCCCGTGCAGGAGTACGTTTTACAACCTCTGTAACTTGTTTCGGCGAATTTTTCCTGTTGTCTGCAATATCCCCTAAATATTTACCCCCAGGTGCGGTAAAATTCTTGCCAAAACCAGTTCCGTTTTGGATTTGTTCGTCATATTTTGTTGCATGAAACTCTCTGCCATCTCCTGAGGAAAGTGAATTGTTATATTTACCTCTTTGAACGCTTTTTACCGCACTTGTAAAAGTGCTTCGTTGTGAATATAAGCTTTCTTGTGATTCTTCAACCTCAAGCAGATTTGAAGGGATTTCGTCAATAAATCGGCTTGGAGTGTAATACTTGTAATCTCCCCACATTTGACGGCGTTTTGCTGTTGTAAGATACAATTTTTCCTGCGCTCTTGTAATTCCGACGTACATCAGCCTGCGTTCTTCTTCAAGCTCTGAATTTATATTCATAGTGCGTGCAGAAGGGAATATACCTTCATCACAGCCTGCAATATAAATAATAGGGAACTCCAAGCCTTTTGAAGAATGGAGTGTCATAAGAGTAACATTGTTGGCAATTTCGTCCATTCCGTCAATATCAGAAACCAGAGAAATTTGGGTCAAAAATTCTCCCAATGTATTATCCAAATCCTCCGGTTCGAATTCATTTGCTACGTTTACCAGTTCCTGCAAGTTTTCAATACGGGTTTGATCTTCATCCGTATTTGACATCTGAAGCTCATGCAGATACCCGCTTCTTTCAAGTACAAGTCCTAAAAATTCAGGCAGATTGTACTTTAATTGCACATCCTGAAATTTTATTATAAGTTCGGCAAAGTTTTTAAGTTTTGAAGCTGTGCCTGATTTCAGCGCCTCAATGTTTTCTGCTTCTAAAATTGCCTTAAACAGACTTGTGTCGTTTTTGTCAGCATAATCTTGTAAATGTTTTAACGTAGTTTTGCCTATTGCTCGTTTCGGAACATTAATAATTCTGCGCAAGGACTGCGAATCATCAACATTATGGATTAATTTTAAATAAGCAATCGCATCTTTAATTTCTTTTCTGTCATAAAACTTCAAACCGCCGTAGATTCGATAAGGAATTCCTTGAGCAATAAGAGCTTCTTCCAAAGCACGGGATTGAGCATTTGTTCTGTACAAAATCGCAAATTGATTATAGTTTTCCGAGGTTGAAACTATTGACTTTACGATATAATTAGCCTCATCGGCTTCATCCTGTGCTTCGTAGTATGTAATCTTTTCTCCGTCGCCTTTTTGGGAATACAAAAACTTTTCAACACGTTCCTCATTATTCTCTATAACAGCATTTGCAGCATTAAGAATGTTTGATGTCGAGCGGTAATTTTGTTCAAGTTTTACAATTTTTGCATTAGGAAAATCTTTTTGGAAATTCATGATAATCCTAAAATCCGCACCACGCCAGCTGTATATGGATTGGTCAATATCTCCTACCACACAAAGCGAGCGTTCAGGCGGAATAAATGTGTCTAAATTCGTATACAATGCGTTAACAAGCTTGTATTGTGCAAGGTTTGTATCTTGATATTCGTCCACCAAAATGTGCTGAAATTTATCATAATACTTCTTTCTTACCTCAGGATTTTGCTCTAAAAGTTTGACCGTAAGCAGAAGCATATCATCAAAATCTATTGCATTGTTGTTATTCAAAGCATTTTCATAATCCTCAAAAACCCGTGCAATATTTTGAGTTTTAAAATCTTTTGCAAAAGTCGCAAAAGAAAAAGCATCCTGCATTTTGTTTTTGGCATTTGAAATAATTGCCTTTATAAGTTTTGGTGCATAAATTTTGTCATCCAAGTTTAATTTTTTTACACATTGTTTAATGATAGCAAGCGAATCCGTTTCGTCATAAATTGTAAAATTTTTATCAAGTTTTTTGCCTGATTGAAATGAGTAGTTTTCAATATCCTGTCTCAAAATACGTCCGCAAATACTGTGAAATGTTCCAACCCACATATATTTGACCACATTTTCGCCGAGAATGGATGCAAGACGTTCTTTCATTTCTTTTGCAGCTTTATTGGTAAAGGTTACCGCAAGAAATCTGCCGGAAATAGCTCCGTGTTGTATCATATACGCAATGCGAGTGGTTAAAACCCTCGTTTTACCGCTTCCCGCACCGGCTAAAACAAGTAAAGCCCCCTCTGTAGTTGTCGCAGCTTCACACTGTTCTGCATTTAATTTTTCTAAAATATTTTCCATTCCCTATTCCCAAATGTCTGATTTTATGATATTATAATTCAGCATACACAAAATAATTAATATTTGCAATTAACAAAAGGTGGTAAAATGACAGAGATTTTGGATTTTTTGGATGATGAACAACAACAGCCGTCAATTATGGTACCTGTTGGAGATGATATGGATGTTGCAGACAGTTCGCCAGATACCATTGATGAACTGGCAATGGAATTGGCAACAATAAAACAGCCGGCAAAAAGAATTGCAATCATCGGGTCAAGAAATCTTGCTATTACACACCAGCAAATGATAGAAACTCTTACAACCGCTCTTGTAATGCAGGGTAACACAATAATTACTTCAGGTGGTTCTTGCGGTACAAATGCTGCGGCTATTCGAGGTGCAATGAAGTCTAATCCTGACAAATTAAAGGTTATTCTTCCGCAAACAATAGGTCAGCAGCCCTCTGATGTACAAGACCAGTTAATAGGAGTTCCAAATATAGTGGAACATTCAGACCGAGCCATGATGACTCTTGCGGATGCTTCAAGAGTCTGCAACAGAGAAATTATTGACGATTGCAACCAGCTGATTTGTTTCTTGTCACACACAAGTAAAACTCTTCACAGCGCAGTCGAGTATGCCGAAGAAAATCATAAAGTAGTAACAGTATTTTATTTAGATTAATTTGGATATAATTATATGGATTTAATAAAAAAACTCACAGGGAAAAACCCTTCTGAGTACGAACCTATTGCAAAATCACTTGTGGATAATTCTGATGTTGAATTATTTAAAAAGCTTGTTTCACAGGATGATTTTTTGTTTGATTTTATAAAAGAAAATGTGGCAAAACGAATTCAGAGAGCTTGTAACAAAGAGAATTACCGTAATCTTTTAAACTTTCTGAAGATTTATTCGCCATATTATGATACAGTGATAGCTGAGGTTTTGCACAGTTATGGAGACGATGCTGTTTTCAAAGAGATGAAGGAGCTTTTCTTAAACGGTACGGATTCAGAGAAAGCATACGCTGTTAAATATTTTTCTTTTGCTGATGAAAATTTGATAAAAGACTTATTACCGGAAATTAGAAAGTCTGCGAAATCTGAATTTGAAGGGCTTTTTGCAAATTCAATTGAAATTTTGTCCGCATTAAATGATGACGAATTAAAAAAAGAAGCAATTGAACAACTTGATTCGGAAGATGAATTCGAACAGTACGAAGGAGTTAAATTCCTTTCCGCATTTGGAGCAAAAGATACACTTCCGAAAATTATTGAAGTTATGAAAAAATCGAGCTTTTCGGAAAATATTGCATCTGAAATTTTTTATCTTGTTTCTCCTGAAGAATTGCTTGAAAAAAATTATGAAAACGGGCTTTTAGTTCTTGCACATATTATAAATTCAATTCCTGAGATTATTCCTCTGTCAGCAGTCTGCGACTATGATTTAAAATGTGTATTCGAAGAAATTTTATCTAAACCATTAGACAGTGCTTCGGCTGTTGTTTTAAGAATGGCAAAGGATAAGTTTGAAGAATTGACTTCAAATGACGAGTATTTATTTGATTCGGATAAAAGCACCAAAGATGGCGTAAATGAAATTGCACGAATGCTAAAACCGCTTAATAACAAGAAATTAAACAGCTTCTTGTATGATGAGCTTTACGAAGAAAGCGATTTTGTATTCTTTGCTTTGGATTTTGTAAATGATGTAGAAGAACTCGAAACGCTTTTGGAGAGTGAAAATCAGACTCTGGCTTTAAAAGTTTTGACAATACTTAAAGAAAAAGGACTTCTGAGTCAAAAACACAAAGATACAGCATTAATTCGTATCTCAAATCCCGACCTTCGTCGGGTTGCTGAAGCTCTTTGATTTATTTATACATTCCAATATTTATCAAGCCAGATTGTCGGCTTAACGTACCTTAAGCCGCCTTTGCCCTTAAATCCTGCTCGTGCCTGTTCAGGGGTCGGACGCCCGTGAAACACAATTATTTTTGCATTTTCAGGGTCTTTCGGAAGCAAAAAGAAATTCAGCGGGAACGGCTGTAAACATTTACGCTTAAAGCTTACACACCATTCAGGGTTCCAGTATCTTAAAATTCCTTTTTCATACATTTGATAAGACAAAAATGCTTGTTCATTCTTATAATCGTGTCGAATCTCGTTCCCTAATTTGTAGAAATTTTCCAAAACTTCGGGATATTTACCGATTTCAAACCTAAAAACAGAGGAATTTCCTATGATATCTTTTGGAAAATCCCAATCTTTAACAATCAAAAAATCCCCTTCAGCTTCAAAAAACGGGTCGAGACTTTGACGAATGACAATATCCAAATCCAAGAATAATGCCGTTCCTTTAAGATCAGCAAGCTCTTTATTGAACAAAGACAGCTTTCTCCAGCCCTTATCTCCGATATTAGGATTGTCGCTGTATGGAGGGAGCTCTCTTGTTTCAATGCCTTCACACAAACCCTCCGTATTATCGGTAAAACATACAAATCTGTGAGGAATACTCAAATTCTTTTCAACCATTTTATAAAGCCGATTTACATATTCAGCTCCAAATTTTGTACCCCATTTTATACAAATAACATTTTTATCCAATGCTCTGTTCTCCTTCAAAATATAACGTGTATTAATATTTAAAGGCAAAATTGCAGTATTGTCAATTTTTGAAGTATAATTTTTTTATGAATATAACGGATGAATTTGATACAATTGCTGCAATATCGACTCCCCTTGGAACAGGTGGAGTCGGAGTAATTCGTGTTTCTGGAGATAAAGCTTTTGAAATTATAGAAAAACTCTTTACAAACTCTAATTTTGAACCGAGAAAATTTAATCACGGCTGGATTGTCAATGAAAATGAAAAGCTAGATGAGGTTTTGGTACTTCCGTTTTTTGCGCCGAACAGTTATACTGGAGAAGATGTTGTTGAAATTCAATGCCATGGTGGAATAAATGTAGTTAAAAATATTCTTGATTTGGTGCTGAAAAATGGCGCAAGATTAGCTGAAAAGGGAGAATTTACAAAACGTGCGTTTTTGAATAAACGTATGGATTTGTCTCAAGCAGAAGCAGTTGCGGATATTATTCATTCAAAAACAAGCAATTTTGCCAAAGTTTCTATGAAAAATCTCTCAGGGGTTTTAAACGGTAAAATAGGCGAAATAAGAAACGATATTTTTGATGTTTTGTCTAAAATAACTGCAGGTATTGATTTCCCGGAGGATGTAAAAGAGCCTGAATATGATTATTTGATAGAATGTTTAGAAAACATCCTTTCTAAAATTAACAAAGTCTTGTCAGGTGCAAAAACTTCAAACATTATGAGACAGGGAATTTCTGTTGCAATTGTCGGAAAGCCGAATGTCGGCAAGTCATCGCTTTTTAATGCTCTTTTGAACTTGGATAGAGCTATTGTTACTGATATTGCCGGTACGACAAGAGACGTTCTCAGAGAAACCCTTGATTTGGGAATTCCCGTAACATTGATTGACACGGCAGGCATCAGAGGGGTAAATAACGAACAAGATAAAATCGAGGCAATAGGAATTGAGTATTCCAAACAATCATTGGATGAAGCTGATTTGGTTTTGTTTGTTTATGATGTTTCTCAAGGGTTGAAAGACGAAGACAATGCAATTTTTGAACTTGTTAAAGATAAAAATTACATAGCTGTCGCAAATAAAGCGGATTTAATAACCGAACGGAATGACGGAATTGTATATATTTCTGCACTCTCAGGCGAGGGAGTAAATGATTTAAAACAGGTTTTGACTTCAAAAGTTTGTGAAATTGAACCTGAAAATCTTGAATACGTCACAAATTCACGCCAGCAGGCTTGCCTGAATCGTGCAAGAGTTTCTCTTGAACAAGCTTTAATGGCATCACAAATCAGAGAATTACAGGATTTAATCTCTATTGATGTAAAATCGGCACTTCTTGCACTGGACGAATTAACGGGCGAATTAATTACGGATGATATTTTAGATAATATTTTTGAACATTTTTGTATTGGAAAATAATGAGCGAGAAAGAAGTAAAAAAAATAATAGCTTTAATGTCAGGAACATCCTGCGATTCAATAGATGCCGGGCTTTGCGAAGTTTATCCCGATATGTCGGTAAAACTTATTCAAGGAATCAATCATCCATACCCCGAGCATATCAGAGCTAAGATTTTTTCTGCTTTTCGTGGAGAGATATGCGTAAAAGAGCTTTGCCAGCTTAATTTTGCTGTAGGAAAATGTTTTGCGGATGCTTCAAATACTTTAATAAGCGAGTTTGGAAAACCCGATTTTATTTCTTCTCACGGTCAAACAATTTACCATTATCCGTTTGACAAAAAACTCGATAATATTTCGCTTAAAAGCACTATGCAAATCGGAGAAAGTGCTGTTATCGCTAAAGAGACAGGCTGTACTGTTATATCAAATTTCAGAGAAACAGATATTGCCCATGGCGGTCAGGGCGCACCGTTGGTGTGTTTTGCCGATCAGTTTTGGTTTAAAAATTCACTTGTACAAAATATCGGCGGAATATCTAATGTTACTGTAGTTTCTGATGATTGTGATACCTTCGGATTTGACACCGGTTGCGGAAATATTATGATTGACTATTGTGTGCAAAAATTCTTCGGGTACAAATACGACAAGGACGGAGAAATCGCTAAAGAAGGAAATATTTGTGAGAACTGGCTAGATTGTCTTTTGCAGGATGAGTACTATTTTCTTGAACCGCCTAAAACCACAGGCAGAGAATATTTTTCGCCCAAATATATTGAAAACATTTTAAAATCAGCTCCATCGGAGCCAAAGGATATCATTGCAACTTTAACAGCCTTGGCTGCAAAAACAATTGCACAATCTTATGAGAGATTTGTTTATCCTCAAACTCACGTTGATACAGCCATTATAGGAGGAGGAGGCGCATATAATAAAACAATGATGAAGTTTTTACGCCAATATTTACCACAAAGAATTGAATTAAAAACCCACGAAGATTACGGAATTTCTAACAATTTTAAAGAGGTCATGGCATTTGCGCTTTTGGGTTACTGTACTTATTACGGGATTCCAAATAATCTGCCATTCTGTACTGGTGCTGATAAACGGGTTGTGTTAGGTAAGGTTACAAGTGTGTAAAAAATATAAACTGTTCACTTTATTAATTCTCCGGCTGTTTCTTGATGCCTTTTTCCATTTACCCAATTGTTAAAAAATTGTTTATTTTTTAATAATTTCTCCAAAACGGTGTTTTAATGATAGAGATAAGATAAGACAAGAACGAACATAAAAAGGAGATAAAATTATGGCAAAAACAATCGGTATTGACTTGGGTACAACAAACTCTGTAGTAGCAGTTATGGAAGGCGGTAAGCCTACTGTTATAGCTAACGCAGAAGGTATGAGGACAACTCCTTCTATCGTTGGTTTTTCAAAAACAGGCGAAAGATTGGTAGGACAATTGGCAAAACGTCAGGCAATTTTAAACCCTGATAAAACAATCGCTTCAATTAAAAGACACATGGGCGAAGATTACAAGAAAAATATTGACGGAAAAGACTACACTCCTCAAGAAATTTCAGCAATGATTTTGAGAAAACTTGCAGATGATGCCTCAAATTACTTGGGAGAAAAAGTTACATCAGCTGTTATTACAGTTCCGGCATACTTTAATGATGCCCAAAGACAGGCAACTAAAGATGCCGGCAAAATTGCAGGCTTAGATGTACTTCGTATCGTTAACGAACCTACTGCAGCAGCTCTTGCTTACGGTTTAGAGAAAGAAAAAGCCGAAAAAGTCTTAGTATTTGACTTAGGCGGCGGTACTTTTGATGTTTCAATTTTGGAAATCGGCGACGGAGTTCACGAAGTTCTTTCAACATCAGGTGATACTCACTTAGGCGGTGACGATTTTGACCAAAAAATCATTGATTGGATTTGTGAAGAATTCAAAAAACAAGAAGGCATGGATATAACTAACGACAAACAGGCAATGCAAAGAATTAAGGAAGCTGCAGAAAAAGCTAAATGTGAACTTTCTTCTGTTGTTGAAACAACTATCAGTCTGCCTTATATTACGGCTGATGCAAACGGGCCTAAGCACTTGGAATTATCATTAACAAGAGCTAAATTTGAAGAATTGTCTCATGACTTATTAGAAAGATGCAAAAAACCTGTTGAGCAGGCATTATCAGATGCAGGTTTAAACAAGAACGAGATTAACGAAGTTGTTCTTGTCGGCGGTTCAACTCGTATACCTGCTGTTCAACAATTAGTAAAAGCATATACGGGAAAAGAACCTAACCAGTCAGTAAACCCTGATGAAGTCGTAGCAGTTGGTGCTGCAGTTCAGGCAGGTGTACTTGCCGGTGAAGTTAAAGATATCGTACTTTTGGACGTAACTCCTTTAACATTAGGTATTGAAACATTGGGCGGTGTTATGACAGCGCTTGTTCCTCGTAACACAACAATCCCTGTAAGTAAATCACAAGTATTTTCAACAGCAGAAAACAATCAAACCGCAGTTGATATTAACGTACTTCAAGGTGAAAGACCAATGGCGAGCGATAACAAATCTTTAGGTATGTTCAGACTTGAAGGTATCGCCCCTGCTATGCGTGGTATTCCTCAAATCGAAGTTACATTCGATATTGATGCAAACGGTATCGTAAATGTTTCTGCAAAAGACAAAGCAACAGGCAAGGAACAGAAGATTACGATTACAAATTCTTCCAATCTTTCTGAGCAGGATATCGACAAAATGGTTAAAGAAGCTGAAGCTAATGCGGCAGAAGATAAGAAGAAAAAGGAAGAAGCTGAAATCAGAAATAATGCAAGTTCTTTAATTACTTCAGCAGAAAGAATTGTCAAAGATTTTGAAGGCAAGATTTCTGAAGAAGACAGCAAAAAGCTCGGCGAACAGAGAGAAACATTACAAAAAGCTCTTGACGAAAATAAACCTTCCGATGAATTGAAGAAGTTATCTGAAGAATTACAGCAAACAATGTTTGCAATTTCTCAAAAGGCTTATGAAGCTGTTCAAAAAGAAGGCGAAACAGTAAATTCTGATAACGCTCAACAACAGGAATCGTCAAATGAGAATAAAGATGATGATGTTATAGATGCAGAATATACTAAAGGTTAATATTTAAGAGTCTTCCCATCTAGGAAAAGACCGAAAATTTGATTATAAATCTGGAGTAAATATACTTGAATATTTACCCCAGATTTTTTAATGCTTAATTGCTCCGTTTGCCCAATCATAAGCACTCATTTCACACTTACCTTCGGGCTTAACTTTTTTTAGTCTTAAAATTCCTTCTCCGGTTTGAACATCCACTCCCGATTTGGAAACTTTGACAAATTCGCCAATAGTGTATTTCTCTCCTGTTGCGGAAGATGTCCGGAGGACAGAAGGCGGGGGAGCAATTTGTTCTGTTTCCATGACCTTGATTATTTTACCATCATACTCAAAAAATGCTCCCGGGTATTTATAAACCCCACGGACTAGATTGTGTATGTCTTTTGCCGATTTTGTCCAATCGATTTTGCATTCTTCTTTTTTAAGTTTGTCTGCAAAACAAACTCCGTCTTCACATTGCTTTTGAGGTTTTAGAGTTCCGTCTGCAATCCCCAAAAGAGTTTTTTCTAAAAGCTCGGGAGAATGTGAAGCGCAAATTTCAAAAAGCTCAACACAATTCATATTCGGAGTAATTTGTATCTGCTCTTTCATACAAATATCTCCGCAGTCAAGCCCTAATTCCGTAATCATTGTGCAAATACCCGTTTCTGTATCGCCGTTAATTATTGCACGCTGAATCGGGTTTGCACCACGATATTTTGGAAGAAGTGATACATGTAAGTTTATTGTTTCGTATTTCGGAATATCAAGAACTTCTTGAGATAAAATCTGTCCGAAAGCAAAAGTTACAAAAAAATCAGGTTTAAGTACCCGCAAAGCTTCAATGATTTCAGGTTCTTTGCGTATAGATTTCGGCTGAAAAACCGGTAAATTATGTTCCAAAGCAAATATTTTTATCGGCGATGGTGTTAATTTTTGCCCCCTTCCTGATGGTCTGTCGGGTTGAGTTACAACAGCCTGAACATTAAATTTATCCGAATTATACAAATGTTCGAGCGATTGCAGTCCTATATCAGGAGTACCCAAAAATATTACATTAAGTTTGTTTTGCATATCTACCCTCTAAATACCTGTAGGCAAATTATATTATAATCCGCTCTTGCTGTCTATTAAAAGCTTTGATTATTTAGAAATAAATTAACTGAAATTTCCGGAATGTACTCCTTGTTTATTGTTATATTCTTGTAAAACCAATTAATAAAACTAATTCTTTTTAAGTTCTTCTTCTTTCAATTTATTAACAGCTTCTGCAAGTTCAGGCTCATCAAGAAGTTTTTCGACTTGAATCGGCGGTAAATTTTTGTTTTTCAATTCTTCATCAGCTTCAAAACGATTTATTGAATGGTCAATAAATAAAATTCCGTCGAGATGATCAAATTCGTGTTGAATCGCACGAGCAAGCAGGCTTCCGTCTTTAGCTTCCAATATGAATGAGCGCCCGTTCGTATCAAGAGCTTTTATCATAACATTTGCGTAGCGTCTGACATCGGTAAAGGCTTCCGGAAAGCTTAAACAACCCTCGTGGCTGATGCATGCGCCTGATTTCTTAATAATCTTTGGGTTGATAAATACTCTGGGGTTCAAAGGTTCTTTGTCTGTTGAAACATCTATAACAAAAATCCTTAGGTTCTCGCCGATTTGCGGAGCTGCAAGACCTACGCCGTTTTCTTTATACATAGTATCAAGCAAATCCTGAACAAGATTTTTTATTTTTTGAGATACTTTATGCACCTCTTTTGATGGTTCTCTCAGGGATTTTTCCCCGTATTTCACAACTTTTCTTATCGACATAACAACTACCTCGTTAATATCATTCTAGCATAATACGGGTATTTTTAACAAATACTATATTTAACAAAAATCGAAAGTTGAATGTAAAAATTTGTAACAATTATCTTTAAAATCCTAAAGTTTTTGACAAAAATGCCGATAACCTTAATACAGATATAGGACAAAAGGGTAACTATGGCAAGCTCGTTTAATCTAAATACTTTTTTACAGGAGTACAAAAGCTATAATGCTAAAGCATATACCCCTGCTGAAAATGGCAGAACCGTTATGGAACAGCAGGAAATTCAGCGTGCCGAAGAAGCTGTACGTGAGAGCGGTCTTTTATCTTTAACCCTTTCAGAAAAACTTGCAGAACTTGGTATTGGGAATAGAGTGCTTCAACAATTCGGCGATACCGCCGTAAATATGGTGCAGGGGTTGGTCAATCCTATAACTGATTATCTTGAAAAATATGACAATATTTTTGACCAAGACCAATATACCGCTCAAATTCAAGCTTATGCAAAACAAATGTTCTTTGCTAATCAGGCAATGTCTGAAGAAGCTTCGGAAAGTGCTGTAGGTCAGAGATTTGTTTTTGATATGTAATTTCTTTTCTTTTTTCCAACAAAAAACCGGCAGGTTTAAACCGCCGGTTTTTCTCGTTCTAGACAAATATAAACTATAAAGCTGATTTTGCTGTATCAACAACAATTTGGAAAGCTTCTTTGTCATTAACAGCAAGGTCTGCAAGCATTTTTCTGTTAACTTGAATGTTAGCCTTTTTGCATGCATTAACGAATCTTGAATAGCTCATGCCTTGTTCTCTAACTGCTGCATTAATTCTGACAATCCATAATCTGCGCATATTTCTCTTTGTAGCACGTCTGTCTCTGTAAGCATACTTAAGAGCTTTCATAACAGCAATGTTGGCTACTTTAAAGATTCTGCTTCTTGCACCTTTGAAGCCTTTTGCAAGCTTTAATATTTTTTTGTGTCTGTTACGACATACATTTCCACGTCTTATTCTCATCTTTCAACACTCCTATCTTGAATACTTCTTGTAAGGTAACTCTTTTGAAATCAATTTTTCATGAGTTTCAGAGATTTCAATATTACTGAAAATCTTGCGTTTTCTTGATTCCGATTTGTGTTGAAGAAGGTGGCCTATACCTGCATGTCTTCTTTCGATTTTTCCTGTAGCAGTAACTTTGTATCTCTTAGCTGCTGCACGATGTGTTTTTAATTTTGGCATTTTATTCTCCTTCGGGGTAAATATATTTGGTTCAAAAATGAAACCGCAATACTATTTACGCCCCTTTTGTAATACTATATCCGAGCAAGGCATACCACAGCACTATACTTCGGCTGAGTTAAATCTAACACAGAGAATCCTAAACGTCAAGACGGTAATTACAGAAATTTGTCAAATTGTAAATTTTGTTTAAAATTTTGAAATGTTCATGCTAAAATCTCAATCAGAGGACTAGCAATGAGAATCATAGAAGCAAGAGACGGGTTTGTAAAACTTGAAACAGAGAAGAGTGTTAAAATATCTTCTTTTATTGAGATAAAAGGGCTTGAAAAAAGATATATTGCTCAAATTGTAAGAATTAAGAATAACGGAGCAGGAAAAACAGTATACGCAAAACTGCTTTTTGTATACGACGGTTCTTTGATTAAGTACGACAGAACTCTTCCCGACATTACCGCCGAGGTAAATCCTCTGTCATTTGAGATAATCAACAACGCTTTTTCATTAATGAATCCTATTG
The DNA here is from genome assembly GCA_945487905.1 of uncultured cyanobacterium. Lineage (GTDB taxonomy): Bacteria > Cyanobacteriota > Vampirovibrionia > Gastranaerophilales > Gastranaerophilaceae > CAG-196. The sequence continues at coordinate 2,216 of CALYTW010000032.1, read as the reverse complement.
TTGCCGGAAAATTTATTGAAGACGGTTCTGATATTTTTCTTGATAAGAACTGTTTCAATAATTCAACTCTCATAAGTGTTGATTCTGTGGAAATGAACAATATAATTGTTTCAAATCTTGCAAAACAGTTTAAGCAAAACGGAAAAGTTATTATAATAGATATGACCGGAGTTTTAAACGGCGAAAAATTTGTTGCAGGCAGAGATTTTAAACTACCATTGAACAAAGCTTCTCTTGAATTTTTATATGAAGATTGTCTTAAAGAGGCAACATCAGACAGCAAAAGCATGATAAGAGATATTTTCAGAGATTTGGCAGAATATTCTGATGAAGTTAATTTTGTTCCGTTTATTACATTAAAAACTATTGTTGACGATATGGTTGAAAAATCCCATATATTCAAGCTTTTGGTACTAAAAAATAAACTTGCAAAATTTGACTCTTTTGGGTACTTTGCTTCCAGCAAAGCAGATGCGGATAATCTTTTAAATATAATAAATTCTGAGTATGTTGTATTGGATTTATCACATATAGATCCGCTGTTCCAAAACCGTTTTTTGAGCGTAATTTATTCCGAAATAGGAAAATTGAGCGATAATGTTCAGATATTTTTGGAAGCATCAAATGCAATTACCAAAAAGAACCTTAAACAAATTATTTACCCAGAAAACGGTGCAAAAACAGTATTTATAACTCATTCTAAATTCAAATATTTGAATGAATTAAAGAATTTATACAAAAACTTTTTTGTTGAAAGTACATACACAAACAAAGAAATATTTAAAACGTATGCTTTTTTCCTTGAAGGAACTGCCTCGAAAAACTATATGATAGTAGGAGAAGGAAGCAACTATATACCGCTTCTTTCAAAAGTTGAAAAATATGATGTTCCGGTAAAACCTACTGTTCCTGATATTACGGCTTCGGAAATTATAAGTTCCGAATACGATTCCGATATAACTGACGGAGTTGTCTCAGAAACCGAATATACAAACGAATTAATTGAATCTCAGGAAAATGTTAAAACGGTTGAAGAAGAAACCGCAGAAGATTACGATTTGACCGAAAGTGTCGAAAATAAACCCGAAGAATTAATGTATCAGGTTCAGGAAGATGCGGAAATTGAGCCTGAATCAGAAGAAATCTTACCGGAAAATACTGATAAAGAAGTAGTTGAAGATTCAGAAGAACTAAATGAAACAGAAGAAATTACGGAACTTGACGAAAATCATGAACCGGAGAAATCCGAAAAAGAAGAATTTCATACAAATGTAGATACAACAACATCTCAAGAAACTGAAATAATTGAAGAAATATCCTCTCACGAAGAAAATTTTGAGGAAGAAGCCGAGGACATTTCTATTCCGCAAGGGTTAGAAGATGACTATGAAGAAGTCAAGGATTGGGATAACGAACCCGAATTCGTTGAACAAGGTAATGAACTTGACGAAAAAGAACAACAATTTGTTGAACCGGAGGTATTACCGCTTGATAATCAGGAACCAGACTTTGATGAAATTGTTGAGCTTGATGAATCTGAAATCAGCGACGACGACATTCTTGTAGATTTAACCGACAATGAAAGCGATTTTTCGGCTGATGAATTGTCTGAGTTATCTCCGGAAGAGTTAGACAGAAAGATTACAGAAGATGTAGATAAAGTATTTACAACTATCAAAGAGGATACAATATCTGATTCGGATTTGGACTTTATTGATGAGCTTAATGATTATGACGAAGCAGGCTTAACTGATAATAACGATGATTCCGCAATCTTTAATTCCGGTGATGTTGAAACACTTGAGGAATTATCATCAGATGAATACGAAGAAGGTTTTTTAGAACCGCTTGAGGAAGTTTCGGATACAAACGATTTTACTGAAGACAAAGAAGTACTTGAAAAACGAGATACTTCGACACCTATTGTACCTGTGTATGATGCAGAAATACCTGACGAAGACAAGATTATGTCAGACCATGTGGAACAGGGAGATAATGTAATTCATGCCAAATACGGTAACGGTGTTGTGGAAAAAGTTATTAAATACGGAAACAAAACCCTTCATTCAATCAACTTCGATAATGTAGGGAGACGACTGCTGGATTTAGAAATCACAGAGGTTAAGAAAGCTTAAAAATCCTTAAAATTATACCACTATCTACCCCCATAGATTTACCACCCATTTATTAGACAAAATGGCGATTTATACTAATCT
>CALYTW010000031.1 GCA_945487905.1 uncultured cyanobacterium | reverse complement strand
CCCAGTACTTTTAAGAGAGAGTCTTTGAGGACTCTCTCTTATTATATTTCAGAGTTCTAGTATTGAATTTTTTAATAAATATGTTAATATATATATAGGGAAAAGACCTCAAGAGGTCGTAACTCTTGAAGTCTTTCTTAACTCCCTAAACAAATTCGGCGAGAATTTGAATTAAAAGTCCTAGAGTAGCTAGGACTTTTTTAATTATTTCCCGTTTCATTTGCACACCTCCTTTCTGCCAATTTCTCTTAACTAGTCTGTGTCAGAGGAGGTATTGAGAGCTTACCCATAAATTTTCTGCGTATAAATCCAGCTCCATACATTCTTGAGAAAAATACAACTTGTTAGCATAATTAAAGTACATAAAACCTTTTTGTGGAATTCCCGAAAAAATCAAATCTAAGTCTTCAGAATCTAGGATATCTTTAGTATTTTCAATTAAGGCTTTTGCGATATTGTAGTTAACCAGCATGATATCATTTGAAAATACTTTATACCCTCTTTTTTTAGCCTCGTAGCTGACTGAAGCACCTCCTGAAAATGCATCCAGCACTGTATATACATCCTCCGGTATATGCTCACATATCCACGAAGCTATCTTATCCTTATTACCTATATAGTTTATTTTAGGATAATTATGCATTTTCGAGCATTTCCTCCACGCATTCAGCCAAAATACCCGCAAATAAAGGAGGAACAGAGTTTCCGACTTGCTGCTGCTGAGATATTGATGAACCTTCAAATATAAAATCATCCGGAAAAGATTGTATTCTTGCCAATTCTCTTACGGTTAAAGCTCTGTTTTGGCTGTAATGAAAAATTTTTCGCATATCGCCTGTCACACAAACAGAAGGCTTATGACTATCATAGCGAATATATTTACGAGCATCGCCTTTTTGCGGTCTTAAATTTGCCGGAATATCCTCTTTAGTTCCACCGTCTTTAACATAACTCATCTTCCTCAACATCTGTTCCGAGTGTTTCATAGCAACATGATTCGGAATTGAAGATGATTCTCCTGAATTAAGTATAGGTAAGTCTCCGAGAGCATCTTTTATTGTTCGATAATTTTCTTTAGTAAATTCTGCTTTTGGAAATAAGATTTTAGAATTTAAATGAGTTCCTATAAATATAATCCTGCTCCTTATTTGCGGAACTCCATAATCTGCCGTATTTAGAACTTTGCATTCTGTTTTATACCCCAATTCGGCAAAAGTTTTAAGAATTTCTTCTCGAGTTTGACCTTTGTTGTGGGTATACAATCTTGCCACATTTTCCATCAAGAATATCTAGGGTTTTACAACAGAAATAACTCTTGCAAATTCTTTAAACAAATAATTCCTCGGATCATCAATAAACTTTCTGCCAGTATTTCCTGCCATACTAAAGCCCTGACAAGGCGGGCCTCCGACTACAACATTAACATGTTGTCCTGACAGTATATCAAGGATTTCCTCATTTGTTACCTTGCTAATATCTTTTTGTATAAGTTTGTGCAAAGGGAAATTCCTCTTATAAGTTTGACAAAAAACAGGCTCTATATCAATTGATAAAACATTATTAAAACCTTTACCAGAAAAGCCCAGCGATAGTCCACCAGCTCAAGAAAATAAATCAATATATGTATATCTCTTTTTCATATATAACTAATCTTCAAAAAATGCTTCAATAACATTATAATACAATTAAATCTTTTATTATAAAATATTAATATGCTTAATATATTTAACCTTAACCACCCAAAGGGTCTATATCTTCTGTTTTTTGTAGAAATGTGGGAACGATTTTCCTTCTACGGTATGCGTGCATTAATTGTTTTATATATGATTCAATGTTTGCTTTATCCGGTTCAAAAAGCGGGAAATATCTACGGTCTTTATACCGGATTCGTTTATTTAACACCGATTATCGGAGGGTATCTCGCTGACAGATATTTTGGTCAGCGCAGATGTGTAACAACCGGTGCTGTTCTGATGTGTTTAGGTTTGTTTTTACTGGCTTTTGGTGGCAAATATTTTTTTTTAATTTCTTTATTCTTAATGATTACAGCTAACGGTTTTTTTAAATCAAATATAAGCTCTGTTCTGGGTTTATTATATGGAGATAACACAGAAAAGAAGGATTCGGCATTTACAATTTTTTATATGGGAATAAATTTGGGAGCATTCTTCTCCCCTCTCATTTGTGGAACACTTGCCGTAAAATTCGGATTTGAATGGGGGTTTGCTTCTGCGGGCGCAGGAATGTTAATAGGACTTATTCTTTATAAGATTTTTGAAAATAAACTTTTGGGAGAACATGGGCTTTATCCGTCCGAGGTAAATATATCTGAAAACACCACAGACAATGATAATTGTAGTAAAATACCATCATTAATATGCTTAATGCTTTTTACTATTCCGTTTTGGATATGTTTTGAACAGGCAGGCTCATCTTTAACTCTATTTGCGGAATACAACACTAACAGAACTATATTCGGATTAGAAATTCCGACAGGATACTTTCAATCACTCAATCCGCTTTTTATTATTACACTTGCGCCTATTATATCTGCATTGTGGGAAGTATTAAGAGCTAAATCGCTTGAACCGTCATCTGTCAATAAGTTCAATATCGCACTGTTCTTGATGTCATTTGCGTTTTTAATAATGGCATTTGCCGGATACCGGTCAACTATATGTTTAGTTTCGCCTTTATGGCTCTTAACCGCATATTTTATTATGACTGTAGCGGAACTTTGTTTATCTCCCATTGGGCTTTCTCTTGTATCAAAACTCGCCCCGAAAAAATTTTTATCATTTATGATGGGATGCTGGTTTTTAACCAGTTTTTTCGGAAACCTTATAGCAGGTATTCTTGGCGGTCAATATGGAACAATGCCGATTTTTGAATTTTTTTGCGGTTTTTCTCTGCTAGCTTTAGGAACAGGAATACTTTTATTTATGTTCAATAAATATATTGGCAAGACTTTGTTATAACCTCGTTTTATGATAAAATAACTTAAGAACTTAGGAGAATGAGAATGGGTATTTTTGAAGAATTACAAGCAAGAGGATTGATTGCACAGGTTACGGATAATGACGAAATCAGAAATTTGGTAAATTCAGGCTGTGCAAAATTTTATATAGGATTTGACCCTACGGCAGATTCACTCCATGTCGGACATTTTATGGCTCTCTGTCTTATGAAAAGACTCCAAATGGCAGGTAATCAACCCATAGTCGTAATTGGCGGAGGAACAGGTCATGTCGGCGATCCTTCCGGTAGAACAGATATGCGTTCAATGATGACAAAGGAAATTATTGACCACAATTGCGAATGCTTTAAAAAACAAATGGAAAAATTTATTGAGTTTGGCGAAGGTAAAGCCATAATGGTTAATAATGCAGATTGGCTTTTGAAACTTAATTATATTGAACTTTTACGTGAAGTCGGAGCTTGTTTCTCCGTAAACAACATGCTTCGTGCCGAATGCTACAAGCAAAGAATGGAAAAAGGCTTAAGCTTTTTAGAATTTAACTATATGATTATGCAGGCTTATGACTTCTATTATCTGCATCAAAATTACGGCTGTAACATGCAGTTTGGCGGAGATGACCAGTGGAGTAATATGTTAGCAGGTACAGAGCTTATAAGAAAGAAAACAGGCGATGATTCTTTCGCAATGACAATTACTTTATTAATGAACTCCGAAGGCAAAAAAATGGGAAAAACAGCAAAAGGTGCAGTATGGTTAGACCCTGACAAAACATCTCCGTTCGAATTCTACCAATATTGGAGAAATGTTGATGATGCCGATGTTATGAAATGCATAAAATTATTAACATTTATACCGATTGAACAAATTGATGAAATGAATCGTTGGGAAGATATAAGGATTAACGAAAAGAAAGAAATCCTCGCTTACGAATTAACAAAAATGATACATGGCGATGACGAAGCTCAAAAAGCACAAGCGTCAGCAAGGGCACTATTTGGCGGAAGTGGCGACAGCGCAGATATGCCGTCTATAAAGCTTGAAGAATCAGATTTTGCTGATAACAAAATAAGTATATTGGATTTACTTATAAAATGCAATTTCTCGTCCAGCAGAGGCGAAGCAAAAAGGCTGATTCAACAAGGAGGAATAAGTGTTAACAATAATCCTGTAAGCGATACACAAACCATCTACTCAAAATCGGATTTTGCCGACGGGTTGAAAGTCAAAAAAGGTAAAAAACATTTTTGCAAAGTAACACTTTAAAAATACGGAGATATTTGTATGAAAAAACTTCTTGTGCTAAGTCTTGTGTTAATAGCAACAACAAGCTTTGCATTTGCCGCAAAGTACAAGGTAAATACATCCGGTTCAATTAAAAATTCTTCAGGACAAATTATATCTCCAATCTCAAATACGGTTAATCAAAACTACAATTATAACCAGCAAGCTTCAAATTCTCAGCCGGTTTATTACCAAACTTATACAACAACTCAAACAAACAATTATTACAACAATTTTCAAGCGGGAAATTATGTTAATTCAAATCAGGTTAATTCAACTCCGGTAGGAATAATTGAATTTGTTATGGATTATTCAGGCAGTATGTCCAACTGGATTGGAGTTGCAAAAAGAAGCATGGGTACTATTCTTTCTCAAATACAACCCAGCGTAAAAGTCGGATTCAGAGTATTCGGTCACGATGCCGGCGGAAAGAATCCGAATAAAGATGCAACTCTGAGAGAAGTTAAAAAAATTGTTAAGAAAGGCAACAAACTAAAAGTAGTAACAGAACAGGGATGCGTAGGAACAACAAAAGGTGCTTGTTCTGCTACAGAACAGGTTGCACCGATTCTGCCCATAAATATCAACTCACTTCTATCCGGTATGAATTCCGTTAATCTCGGAGGCGCAACCCCTCTGGTTTACGCACTAGACAGAACCGTTAATCGTGATTTTGCGAATTTAGATAAAACTTCGCCTAAAAAAATAATTTTAATTACCGATGGCGGAGAAAATTGCGGAGGCGACCCTTGTGCGTTTGCTCGTAAATTGATGAATTCACGTTCTGATATCCATATCGATGTTGTTCTCGTATCTTCATCATCACGAGCTTTAGCCTGTCTTTCTTCTACGACGGGAGGCAGTTTCTATACAGTTGATAATCTCTCTGACTTTGCAACTACAATTAATCAATCTATGCAGTCACTACCTGTTAATCAAATTGAACCTACAGAACAAAAATACGAGTTTATAGGAGAATAAAACTCATAAATTTGCAAAATATTTTAAATTATTGTAAAATTACAATTATAATTTAAGGTAAATGAGTATAAATGAACCCTTCTGATATATTTATTAATATTTTTGTAATAACTTTTTTGTTATTTGTTAACGGTTTCTTTGTAGCTGCTGAGTTTGCTCTTGTTAAAGTCAGGAAAACGAGACTTGAACAGTTATGCAACGAGGGGAATTCAAACGCAAAAAGGGCTTTAAAACTTGTTAACCAGACAAATAAAATGCTTGCTGCAGCACAGCTCGGTGTTACAATTGCAAGTATTGCATTAGGATGGGTTGCGGAATCTACTATAGTTCAATTAACAGAACCGATAATAAAACTTATGCAGTTTGGAAATTATACCGTTTCTGCCCACGTTATAGCAGTTCCAATATCATTTATTTTGGTTACATATTTCCATGTTTTGCTTGGAGAACAGCTTCCGAAGTGTTTTGCATTAAGACATACTGATACACTGGCTCTTGCCGTAGCAACACCGATGGATATATTTATATCAATTATGAAACCGTTTGTTTGGATTCTTATGGCAAGCGGGGACAAAATCCTCTGTGCTTTTCACGTTTCAGCAGAAGACGCATCACTTGTCCATTCAACCGAAGAACTGGATATGCTTGTTGATGCAAGCTATAACGAGGGAGTTTTGAACGAAACCGAAACAGAAATGCTCCACAATATGTTTAAGTTTTCGGATTTAATGGCAAAACAGGCAATGACACCAAGAACCGATATGATTTGCATTCCTAGCGATATAACCTATGAAGAATTGATAAAATTTTCTTTGGAAAACCAGTATACAAGATATCCTGTATACGAAGAAGAAAATATAGACAAAATTTTAGGGTTTGTTCACGTTAAGGATTTATTTTCAATGGCTATGAACAGAGAAAGATTTTCTATTGAACGGCTTACAAGACCTCTAATGCTGGTTCCGGAAACTATGACTCTTGACAATTTGATTCTTGAATTCAAAAAATCTCACGCTCAAATGGCAGTTGTTATCGACGAATTCGGAGGAACATCAGGACTTATTACACTTGAAGATGTTCTTGAAGAAATCATAGGGGACGTGCAGGACGAATTTGATGAAGAAGAAGGTGTAAATATAGAAAAAATCAGCGAAGATACATATATCGCAAACGGTATGACCCGTATTGACGAATTCGTTGAATATTTTGAACTTGATCCTGCTCATTTTGAAGAAGATGATGTTGAAACTATAGCGGGTCTTGTTGTAAAACTCCTTGGACGTATCGCAAATATAAATGATATAGTTTCTTTCAACGGTTTAACTTTCAAGGTTATCGATATTGACGGAGCTAGAGTAACAAAAATAGAAGTCTTTAAAGAACCGGTAAAAGAAATAAATTCTCAGACTGAAGAAACTGTATAAAATTTACTTCTTGATAATCATAAACGATTTTAATGCTCTGCCTGTATCTCCGGAATCCTGCGTTGATACTACATGAATATTTTTATAATCAAAGGAAGTTGAACTTCCGCCGTCAAATGCCATTGCACTTTCCAGTCCGTAACTTGCGCACAAATCTCTTGCTTCAATCAAAGTCATTGGATTAGCGTTTGTTACTATAAAAATATGGACTTCCTGCTCTCCTTTTTCAGATGTTTTTAGTCCGATTAAAGTTCGTGGAACTTTATGTAAAGCAGATGCCGATTCTCTGACCACATTCCCGTCCGAGTCTTTGACCACAAAAAATTCTTCTTCCAGTCTCAAAGTTGGAAGCAGCTGTGGCCCGCCCTGTGCAGAGGTTTTAATTGAACACAAAAAGTCTGTTTTTGCACTGTGTTCAGCAATCTCATACTTCAACTTGCTGTCGCAATCAAGAACCCTGAATTCAGTTCTGTTCAAAATAGCCTTCATATTCTTTCTTAGGACGGGATTCATCATTAAATTTGTATTAAAAACGGGATCTTCTGCTATTTGATAATCGTTTACTATATACGAAATTGTTTTTTGATTTTTGGGATCAAAAAAGCCCGTGTTTATTGTTAATTGAGAGTTTGCCTTTCTGTGAGCTTCCCTGTTTGTTATCAAATTTGACGATGATACAAACTCTATGTTCTTCTTAACTTTATTTCCCGTAAGAGTAATATGATAAATTCCGTTATCATAATTTACGTCAATAGGACAAGCATTAACAGATAAAACTGTATAAAACATTAGGAATAAAGTGATAATTTTTTTCATATTATAAATCCTTTGTCTTATAAAAAGCTATTATAGCAAGTAAAAATGCAATCGGCGGTAAAGATGCAGTTAATATAGGAGAAAGAACTCCTTTTTCCGCAAGAAAATCAAAAAACGGAAGGGTTACATAATACGCAAATATAAAACCTATAGCAATTACAAAACCTATAAGTCTATGTTCCCTTGGCTTTGAAAATCCTAAAATAGCACCAAGTATTGCAAGCAACATACATACAAAAGGATGAAAATATCTTTGCAAATATTTATTGTAATTCAGCCTGTATTCTTCATTGAGATTCTCTTCCTTTAATAATTTTACATACTGCTTAAGTTCTTTATTTGTAATTTCTCTGTCACGCTTTGTTGAATTTACCATAATATTGTATGCATTTACAGACGACTCTCCTATAAGGATTTCTTGGTTTTTAAGATTCTGAATCAAATTAAACACACCATTATCATCAATATTGTACACAGTAACATCAAAAAGTTTCCAGCAGGGTTTTCCGTCTTTTGTTTTTCCCATAACCCCTTTTTCCCCAATCATCACTTTTTCAAGTCCATGTAAGTCATCATAAATCTCGTTGTTAAAATCCATAACTATGACATCTGTCATCATCCCCTTTTGAAATTTCGAGACTATAACAGCTTCTTTCGGATGATTGTAACGGTCTTTAGTCGTATATATAAATTGGGTAACAATACTGCCCCTGCCTCTTAACTCAAGCAATTTTTTGCAGGAAATCGGAATCAGTTTATCATACGTTACAAAACAAAGAGCTGTTACTACTGCACTTAAAACAATCAGCGGAGCAATCATTCTTTTAAAAGACATTCCAACCGCCCTAAAAATTGTTAATTCCGAATCTTTGCTCAATTTATCGAATGTAAACAGCGTTCCAAGAAGTAATCCCATTGGAAAGGCTTTACCTAAGATTTTAGGAATTTCACAAACTAAAATCAAAATACCTGTTTGTACAGTCGTTTCTCCGGTAAATATGTGCTTAATAACTCTCAACAATATTTCCGGTGCAATCCAAACTATAGTGAACAGCAAAATCGCAACAAATGTTGCAAAAAATATCTGTTTAAAGATGTATCTGTCATATATAGTAATATTAAATTTCATACTACAACTGAAAATCCTTTCCTAAATAGAATTCTTTTGCGACCGCATCTTTTGCAACATCTTCACTTTTACCCTGAATCTTTATTTTTCCGTCAAATATTACATAAGCTCTATCTGTAATAGATAGCGTGGCTTTCGGATTGTGGTCTGTTATAAGTACTCCCAAACCCTTTTCCTTTGAAATTTTTCTTATATTTTCTTTAATATCACCAATAGCAATCGGATCAATACCTGCAAAAGGTTCATCCAGAAGCATAAAATCGGGGCTTGCAGCAAGCGCCCTGGCGATTTCAACACGTCTTCTTTCTCCTCCTGAAAGAGCCACTGCCGGATATTTTCTTAACTTGGCGACACCAAATTCTTCAAGCAGTTCTTCGAGTTTAATTTTCTTTTCGCTAAGCGTTAGTTTGTCATTCATCTCAAGTACAAGTTTAATATTTTCTTCAACCGTAAGCTTTCTAAAAATCGAATTTTCCTGCGGAAGGTAGCCGATTCCCGCTTTTGCTCGTTCATTCATAGGAAGCGTTGTTATATCATTTCCATCAACATAAACTGTTCCCATATTCGGTTTAACAAGTCCGACTATCATATAGAATGTTGTTGTTTTACCGGCACCATTCGGGCCAAGCAAACAAACGACTTCACCTTTATCTACATAGAAAGATACGTCATTAACAACACTTCTGTCGCCGTATATTTTAACAAGATTTTTAGCCTCTATTCTCATAAATATCCCCTATTTAGCAATCCCTGCTAACATAATACAACAAATATTTAATTTAAAACACTATATATAAATAGCAAAAATTTTTACGGGGAATATATCAAGATTGTAATAGGAGATATGTCAATGCAGATAACAACCGGTGCATTTTGCCCCATAATTGTAAAGTTTTGTAACAACTATTAAACCCAAAAGGCAATTTTAAAAACGGAAAAAACTTTATATATATGTAAGGTTAAAAGGTTAATTTAATACAAGTTATTTGGAGGTTGTTATGACTTTCGGTCTAGGATTATCCCCGCTGGGGACATACGGACTCGGCGTAGGCTCCGGGTTCGGAGATTACAGCAGTTATATGCCATCAACGATGGGTATGTACGGCATGGGCGGATTCGGAATGCCAGGTATGTACGGTATGTACGGCATGGGCGGCATGGGCAGTATTTTTGAATATCAAAAATATCTGCACCAAATGCAGAATGAGATTGAATTGAACAGGTTAAATCACACCGCAGCAATGCATAACGGTATGATTAACAACGAAGTTCTGGCTCACGAAGATACCTTCTCCGGTATTGTACGAAAACTTATGACCGACGGCGACATCCAACAAAGAATAATGACCCTTAACCGAAAAATAAAAGAAGGCGACCAAGACGGCGTATGTCAGGAATATGATAGGTTAAAAGATCGTGTTTATAACGAATGTTATAAAGAATTTGAAGAAAAAGGCATCAAGGGCAACAGAGCAGATTTAGCAAATCAAATAATAGAATCTATATACGGTAATATTGTATCAGCAAGAGAAGGTCAAACTCACAGCTTGCACGAAGACATTACAAGATACGGCGACGGTGCGTTCCTAAACGGATTCTTAAAAGGCTTAAGGCGAGATCATCACGGAAAATATGTTGATGAAACATTGAATCATATCTACGGCGAACGAATTGACCATAGGTCAGAAAAAGATGCAAGACAAACTCTTGGTAAAGGCATAGGTCGTGGAGTAAGCGTATTAGAATCAGGTGTTATCGGTGCAGGCTTAGGTGCAGGTACATATATAACAGGTCTTGGAATAACCACCGGAGTCGGTAAATTATTCAGAGGTAGAAACATGTCGGCAGGGAATTTCTTCGTGAAGGGAATGAAAGGCACAAAATGGGGTCTTGCATTCGGTGCAATTGCATCTATTGCATGGAACATCTATCGACAGTGTACCGAAGGAAGCCGTTCTCGAGCAGCAGCATAAACAACACCTCGTATGCTTTTTAACTATAAAAAAAGGAGTCTCAAAAGAGACTCCTTTTTTTATTTATTACTAACAAGTCTTACTTATACATAACCTGCAGACCGTTTTCAAATATACTGCCTGCACAATATGTTGCATCTACGGGCTTACGGTTGTTTGGACATTTTTCGGTCGCATTCCACCTTTCAGAATCATCAAAAGAATCTTGACCTGACTTGTTCCAAGTATACCAATCTCTGGCACCTTTAGCTCTTAAAGAACCGTCCGCCCAAGGTGTAAATGCGAATCTATCACGCCCATATTGATTTGGACCGGCGCTGCCATTCAAATCGATTGTTAAAAGACCTGTTTTTGTATTCTCAACTAACGGTACTTCTTTCGCATATTTACTGTCAGTCGCCGACGGGGTTCTTAATTGAAATTTATAATAATACGATACACCATCTTTTAAAGTAAAAATAGGGTCTCTAGTATCAACACCGCCGTTCATATATCGTCCCATCTTGTTTATAAGATCAGTTGTATTATCTGCAGCCGCCAGCAAAGAATCAGTGTCTTCTTCAGCAAGCACCGCTTTTGCCGCCTGTTCATATGTTGATACAGCCTTTGCCAATTGCGGTCCTATTTTTGCACCTGATGTCTTTTGTGTAAATGTAGGAAGAGTAAGAGCAGAGATTACACCTATAATACCTAATGTAATCAATACTTCCGCTAACGTAAAACCTTTGTTTTTCATATTAATCTCCTTTTTTATTTATATTCTGCTTTCAAACCGTTTTCAAATATATGTCCTGCACAAGCAATAGGTTTAGTAGGCAAAAGGTTCTTAGGACAATTGTCTGTCCATAAACCGCCCTGGTCATCCCTCCTGGCTTCTGGGATTGCATTACTTCCCCATGGAACAAGAGAACCATCATCACGCAATTCAAAATAAAATATGTCTTTGGAATCCTTATTAGGGCCTTGTATTTTACCATTTATATCAACCATCATTTTTGTTGAGCATACATTTTCATACGGATATTTAGAACCGCTAATCGCTGTATTATCAGAAATTATATAATACACACCGTCAGCAGATGTAATCTCACTGTTTTTTTGAGATCCTTTAAGAAAATGTATTAAATCAGCCATAAACGAGTCTTTATCAAAACTTGAATTACTTGAATTACCATAAACAGCCAATAAAGAATCAACTTGTTTTTCTTGCATCAAAGCTATAGTAGCCTGTTCGAATTGTGATTTTGCCTTTCCCAGCAGCGGCCCTACCTTTGCCATATTTGACCCCTGTGTAAAGGTAGGCAGTGTAAGTGCCGAAATTACGCCTATTATACCTAATGTTACAAGAATTTCCGCTAACGTGAATCCTTTGTTTTTCATACTTATTGCTCTCCTACATTCAATATTTAAGACCATGGTTATCGACCAAACTTAATGGTAAAACCACAACGGTATCATACATCTTTCCTTTATGAATTGTCAATATATGACGATACGGTATCCGACACAAAAGGGGAAAATAATTCGCCGCTTTTGATTGATATTGTTTTTATATCTACTTATATTCAACCTTCATACCGTTATCAATAATATGTGCTGCGCAGTATGCGCAATCTGTCGGAATTTCATTAACCGGACAAACTTCCGTCCACGGTTTGGAATGTTCGGTAATATAAAAACTCTTATCGTCTGAAGAACCCCATGGTTTGAGCGAGCCATCCTGCATTACATAGAAATAGAAAATATCTCTGCCGTTTTTATTCGGAGCTTTTATACCGTTCAAGTCAATAATAAGTTTTGGTATAGCTACACTATGATTTGCGAGTTCTCCATTTTCAATATTCCAATCATCTTTCGCAAAACCGTACCAAGTTCCGTCTTTTGCAACATAATAAGCCGAAATATCATTTAAAAAAGTCGGATGTGGTTGTTCTGGATTTAGTTGCCCATCCATAAATGCAGCAATATTGATTAGTAACAGTTTTCCTGTATTATCATCCATAGCATAGTCTCTCTCAGCACATGTGTTAGTTCCGTCGGCACAAAGGTCAAGAGATATAAGCTCATCAACATCCGCCCTTCTTAATACAGCTTTTAAAGCACTTTCCATAGACGATGCAGCCTTACCCAATTGGGGGCCAGTTTTTGCATTCTGCGTTTTCTGAGTAAATGTAGGCATAGTTAACGCAGATATAACACCTATTATACCAAGAGTTATGAGGACTTCTGCCAAAGTGAAACCAAATTTCTTCATTTCATTCTCTCCTTTTTAAAGAAACACTATTGTTGCACTGATATGATATCCCATTTTTACGGCAAATGTCAATATTAATAACAAATCTTTGTTGTATTTTGTAAAGCTCTGGGATATAATTATTTTATGAATTTATTAGCTAAAGGTCAAAAAATAGCTTTATATTTCGAAAAAGATTCAAATATAATCGAAATGACTTGCGCAATACAAGAAGTCTATAATGATAGACTGGATTTATCGCTTCCGCAGTACTTCATGCGGTATATTGACTGCCTGCAAGAGGGGTGCGAACTTACCGCAAAAGTTTTTTCCAAGCTCGGAACTATCGATTTTAATACAATAGTTATATCGTCTCCGCTTGAGGAAATTTTCCAGATAGAATTGGATTACAATTCCTTAAAACTTACGGAAAAAGAAAATATTCCGACAGTCAGTGCCGTGGAAGATATGCAGATAAAAACAAAAAGCGGTACGACAAAAGTAAAAACTTATGAACTTTCCACTCGGTTTTTAAGATTTTATTCGGATAAAGACTTTGAACTGGAAACCCCATGCGACGCAACTATATTTTTACCGGATGAATATGGTATAATTAAATTCAGCGGAATTATATCCGAAAACGACCCTATATATGAAAATGAATATACGGTAAAATATTCGATAATGAGCGAAGACGATAAACAAAATTTGTTATATTATATGTACATGTACAGTTCAGATGCGGAATAGGTAACAAAATATGAAAAAAACTGTTGACGAAGAAGAAAAAAATATTAAGCAGCACGGTAAAATGCACGCCCAAATTGAAAGATGCAAGATTGATCTGCAAAAAGATCCCTCTAACCCCGCCCATCATGAAAGGCTTGGCGATATATATATGAAATGGCATTTGGATATCTACAATTCTGGACAATATGTGGACGAAGCCATTACCGAATACCAGCTCGCTATGGAATCACTGCTCGATTCCCATGAAATTTATTACAAGCTCGGTACTGCTTTTTATCACAAAGGCGAATTGGATAAAGCTTTAAAATATTTAACTACCGCTTTAGAAAAAAAACACGATTACTATGATGCGTATTATATGATTGCGGAAACTTTTATTAAAAAAGCTCACTTTACGGATGCCGTAGATGCAGCTATTGCCGCTACTCAATGCACAAAGCTTGGTTCATCAAGCGCTCATCATCTGCTTTATAAGCTTTATGAAGCATCCTCTTTTAAAGATAACAAAATGAAATTTAAAGCAGGACTGGAAAGATTTTTATCATTGTTGTTGATTCCGTTTGACAGAATTGCACTTTCCAATATAGCAAAAAGTTTTTCTTACCTTGTATTTCTGCCTGTATTTATTTCAGGTTTCTATACCATGCAATTAAAAGATTACGGCAAAGCAATTGAGCTTTACAAAAATGCGATAGAGAAAGCCCCCGGATTTGCACCGCTATACTGCGTGCTTGGAGATATTTATTTATCAACCGGATATTTTGAAGATGCTATTACGGAATATAAAATGGCAATATGGCTTGATTCATTCAATATTGCTGCATACAGGCATTTATGCCATGCATACGAAGAACAAGGAGACTATAATCAGGCTATAGAAATTTATAACAAATTAATTTCTATGGCTCCAAATATTCCAGATTTATATTCCAATCTCGCTAACATATATTACATTAAAGGCGAGTTTGATTTGGCAATTTCCCATTATCAAACTGCAATTACCCTTAACCCAAACCGTTCGTGGACAAGCGTTATTGCTCAAACATTGGGTTTTGTATATCAGGAAAATAAAACCGACCCGGATGCGGCTATTTCAGCTTACCAAACCGCTTATGTTTTAACTCCTGAAGATATTGATATATACGTAAATTTAGGAAGCGCATTTTATGACAAAGAGGATTACCAAAACGCACTGAGCATATACAGGCAGGCTCTTGAACTTCAGCCTCATAATGCAAAAATTCATTGCAACCTAGGATTTTTATACTGGGGTAAAGGCGATACAGAAGAAGCAATCAAATCTTATGAACTTGCTATTAAGTATAATCCTAACTACGATATAGCATACAACAACCTCGGCGTAATCTATCTCGACGATTTGGGCAGAGTAAACAATGCAATCGAACTTTTCTCAAAAGCAATAGAATCAAATCCGAGCTACGCACTTGCTTATTTTAACCTTGCAAGAGCAACCTCTATTGTAGGAGATAAGGTTGAAGCTGCTAAAATGTATCAGTCCGCACAGGAAATAAACAAAGTTACTCAGGAAATTGACCCGAAGGATATCGCAGATAAAATCAGCGAACTTTTCGAATCATAATTATATTGGAATATTGAAATGATTGAAGATGATAAAGATGGTCTCCACCATCTGATAGAAAAAGAACTAAATTCCAGCGACAAGCTTATGAAGCCTGATTTTTCAAAACAAGCAGGCAGAGAACTTTTGGTGTTGTATTTACAAACAAAGCTTAAGCAATTAATAACTTTTGACAAAAAAGCAAATAATCCGATATGTACGTATGTAAAAGACGATTTCATCAAAAACTTTTCGCACAGACTGGTTTCCAATCCTGACAAAAGAATTATGATTGGTGTTACCGGCGAATCAGCATCCGGAAAGTCAACACTCTGCAAGGCTATGTCAAGCATGATTAGAAGCTTTAATATGCCTGTATCTATTCTTGCAACAGACAGTTATTTCAACGACATTTCCGATTTAATTAAAGAATACGGAACTTTTGATGCTTTGAGAGACAACGGTTATGACATTGATTCCCCTGAAAGTTTTCAATTGGATATTTTAAAACAAGATTTGCTGGCTCTTGCCGACGGCAGAGATATCTATGCTCCGGAATACCTGCCAAACGGAACGGGAGTGTCTGTTCCTAAGTCTAAATTTGTACCTTCAAATAAAATTATTATTGTCGAAGGTATGGCAACTATGTACGAAGAAATTAAAGATATTTTTGATATTAAGGTTTATGTTGAAACAGATATTGAAATCCGAAAAGAAAGATTTTTGCACAGAGCATTTACCGAAAGAAATCAGGATATTGAAAACGCTAAAAAGCATTGGAATTACATATTAACAGCCGGAGAAAAATACATTCAGCCTTCTAAATGCTATGCCGATTTAGTTTTTAACGGATGTTTAAATATGGAATATTTTGGCCAATTGCTTGAATACATCCATACTATTACCAACAATTTTAAGGGATAAAATCTGGTTATATAGTAAACTGTCAAGTAGTAATATCTGCAATACGTACTTGTAGAAAATTCTTTATTTTATATAATTTTAATGCTATGAGCATTATCCAAAAGTCACAAAAAGCACTTGAATATGACAAGATTCTAAAAGAATTGTCTAATTTTGCAAAGACAGAGCAGTCGAAAAAGCTTTGTCTTGACTTGACTCCGTTTATAAAAACAGGAGATATTCAAAGGGAACTTTCTTTAACAAGAGAAGCTAAGACAGTCTTGGATTACGCAAAAGATATTCCTATTGACAGGATTTTGAATTTTTCCGAGCTAAAACTCAAACACGAGTATTATAATGAAGAAGAACTCATTGATATTGCAAAGTCAATGCGTACATTCAGGCTCGTTAAAAACTTTATACGAGAAAATATTACCTACGAAACTTGTCTTGCTAAACTTGCTGATGACATCTTTACAGATAAAACCCTTGAAGACAAAATCTTCGAAACTTTTGACGAGAATTATACAGTTAAACCTACCGCTACAAAAGAACTTGCCGGCTTATATTCTTCTTTGAGAGACACAGAAACCGCTCTTAAGGAAAAAGT
>CALYTW010000030.1 GCA_945487905.1 uncultured cyanobacterium | reverse complement strand
TTATATCCGTAACGCTTTTTTATAAAGGTTAAAAAAAGAAAAAGTGAAATGAATTTATTTGAGCCGGAAGAAATTACAATATCATATTTGCCCCGCCAAATTTTTACAAGGAGTTTGAAAAGTTCAAAAAATCTGTTTTTTTCTTTTATATCCGAAAACAATACTTCATCAATCACGTTTGTGAGTGCAGTTATACCTTTGCTTCTTTCTTCAAGCGCCAGCGTTATATGAGAATCCGGAAACTGTTTTTTTACCGATAAAATAGAGGGTAAAAACAGGATTTCGTCGCCAATTCCGCCAAAATTTATGAATAAAATTCGTTTATTTTGCATACAATTTCCTCAATCGGTTTTTCCCAGCTTATTGAATCTGTTTGTTTAAAGATTTCTACACTATCGTACCACGGAGTTGTTTTATTATCATCAAACCAACGCCAATCAGATGCATAAGGAAGCAGAAGAAATGTCTTTTTCCCTAGTGCTCCGGCAAGATGTGCAACCGAAGTATCTACCGTAATAATTAAATCCATTGCGTTTACGGCTTCTGCCGTATCTTCAAAACTCTTAAAATCTTTGGCAAGATTTATCATTCTATCTCTATATTTTTCGTTTCCGTTAAAGGTGTCGTCTACCTGAAAGGAATAGAGTTGAATATTTTGAAGATTAAAAATCGGTTCTTGAAGGTTGACGTTAATCGTACGGTTAATCATGGTTCTCATGCCTGCACCGCCGGCTTCCCAACACAGACCGACTTTTGGCTTATCAGACTTAATGTCTGCTGTTTGTGCTTTCAGATAACCTGAACTTGACGGAATGTGGTCAAAATCAATATCCAGAGCATACGGCAAGTCCGTAATTCTTACGGATTGCATATTCTGATTCAGTTCTTCATAATCAATAAATTCCATGTCAGGATAATTTCTCTCAAACAAAGTTCTTAAAGATTTTCTGACAGTAACAACGAGTTTTACCGTTTTTTCTTTCAAAAACGGTAAATATCTTGCAAACATAATATGGTCGCCGTAGCCTTGATCTGAAATCACTGCAATTTCTTTTTCAAAAGCTGAATTCGGAGTCCATTTATTTTTTGTATTTTTGTCGAGTGCGGATTTTTCCCGTTTAAAAAATAATTTGTAACCTTCTTTAAACTTTTTTTGCTTCATAAGGCACATACCGTATGATGTCAATGTTTCCTTATCATTCGGGTTTATTTCAAGCAGTTTTTTGTAGTTCGCTTCAGCATTTTCGTAGTCCCCTTGCTTTTGATAGCTGACAGCCATGTTATAAACAGCTTCCAAATGCCCCAAATCCGATGCTATTTTAAAACACCTGCAGGCTTGTTTGTCGTCGGAATAAATAAGCTCTTTTAAAAACCCCAGATGAATCCACAACGCACCGGAATCGTTGTGTTCTTTTAGATATTCTACACAAAGCTTTTCCGCCTCTAATAGTTTTCCCGATTGGGTCAAAGATTTTACCATATTTGCCACAGATGCAGGGTTTTGAGGATATTTTTCGTACATAATCCCTGAATACTTTATGGCATCTTGAAGTTTATGAAGCTTAAACAGACTCATAATTAGTTTGTCATAAATATCGGGAGTTTCTCCATATTCAAGTGCTTGTTTCAGAATCTTAACCGAGGCTTCGTAATTCTCGCTTTCATATTCTGCAAACCCCAATGCCGATACCGTTCCCAAAGAAGGATTTATTTTACAAGCTTTATTTAAGTAATCTTTAGCCTTTTCATAGTTTTTTGTACTTATATAAAACAGTCCGACTGCCGACAATAGCATATAATCATTCGGTTCTTTTTCAAGCTCCGCCTGATAAATCTTTTCAGCTTCCTCATATTTACCCTGCATTGAGAGTTTTATGGCATTAGTTATAAGACTTTTATCTATCATAATCCGAGCCTGAAAAGCTGTCCTACAATTAATCCCTGCAATATTTGAAGCACAATAAACGCCAATATCGGAGATATATCTAAGGCTCCGCCTATAGGTGGAATTATCCCTCTAAATATATTGAGAAAAGGATCTGTAATAGCCCCCATTCCCTTAAACGGCTGGCTGTCCCAATCAATATTCGGAATCCATGTTAAAAAGATTCTTAATATTAAAAGTATGTAATAAAAATAGAATATTTGGTTTATTAATCTTGATATCATAATTGTGAATTCTTTCTTGTATTAGCACATTTGCAGTTATTATTTTCAACAGGCAGTTTTTCAATCATAGTGAATAAAAGTTTTTTCAAATTTGCTACGTTATTATTAAACACCTGTATAACCTCGTGATGAGAAACCGGCGGAACATCTCCGACAAGTCCCGCATCATAATCGGTAATCAATGAGATATTCAAAGGACACATATCCATTTCTTTTACAAGATATGCCTCAGGGAAAGCGGTCATATTAATAACTTCCCAGCCTTGATTAGTGAAGAATTTTGATTCAGCCTTTGTTGAAAATCTTGGACCGTTGATTACAACCACCGTACCGGTTTCGTGAACGGTTATTCCGAGTTCTTTTGCCGTTTCTATTGCGTATTTTCTCATTTCAGGGCAATACGTTTCCGCTGCTGAAGGATGCGTAACAATCGGGCCTTCAAAGAAAGTTGACTTTCTTCCATCAGTCCAGTCAACAAATTGGTCGCAAATTACAAAATGTCCTGGTTCAACGTGTTTTTGCAAACTTCCTGCCGCACAGGGAGAAATTACCCTTTTACAGCCTGCATTTTTCATTGCCCAAACATTTGCACGATAATTAATCAAGTGCGGTAAAATGTTGTGATTTCTGTTGTGTCTAGGCATAAACGCAACTCTGTGCTGTCCGATTTTTCCTATAAACAAGCTGTCAGAAGGCATTCCGTAAGGAGTATCCATTTGAACTTCTTTGATATCATCTAAAAATTTGTAAAATCCTGAACCTCCAAATACGCCTATATCTGCTAAATTTTCCATTTTTTCCTCCTTTTTATTCAAACAATTATCCTTATTTTACCACGGATTACAGTTTCAGGCAAAAGTTTACAACACAAGAAGACAGCTATACAGCTGCCTTCTTCTCTAAAATTTATTCAAAAACTAAGCACGTTTGCTTCCGGTAACAGCAATTTGGTGTCTGCCTTTTGCACGACGTCTGTTCAAAACTTCCTGTCCGCCGGGAGTTGCCATTCTTGCTCTGAATCCGCTAACATGTTGCCTTTTTAACTTTGTTCCTTCTAATGTACGTTTCATAATGCTATTTCCTTTTCAGCTAATATATTTGTAATGGTTTTATACTAAACAAAACATAAAGTTTAGTCAAATAAAAGTTTAAGTATTATTAAGTATCAGAAGCTGCGGAAAAACTAAAAAATTTCCGCTACATTTTTTCGGGAGCTGAAACAGCAAGAATATCGAGGGCGTTTTTCAAAACAACCTTGATTGCAAACATAAGAGCCAATCGTGCTTTCATCAAATCTTTGTCCTCTCCGATTACACGATTTGCGTTATAGAATGAGTGAAATTCCTGTGCAAGCTCTTGAACATATCTGCAAATTGTATAAACAGTTCTGTTTTCGGCAGAAAGAGCTATAACAGATTTGAATTCTTCAAGTTTCATAATCAAGGTTTTTGCAGTATCAGCAGTTCTTGAAATAAGCGACTTATCAAAATTTGTTTCAATTTCTTTAAGCTCAGCTTCTGTCATCGGTGCAGGTTCATCCCCAACTTTTGACGGAGAAATTGCGTTTCTTAAAATTGAACAAACCCTTGCATAAGCATATTGAACGTAAAACACAGGGTTTTCATCGGTTGAGCGCTTTGCAAGCTCAATATCAAAATCGAGAGTTACGTCAATATTTCTCATACACATCCAATAGCGTGTTGCATCAATGCCGACTTCGTCAATCAAATCATCAAGAGTAACCATGTTTTTACGTTTTCCCATTCTGACTTCATTTCCGTCAATAAGCAGATTAACAAGCTGCCCCAGAAGAACTTCAAACATATCGGGATTATAGCCGAGCGCTTGCAAAGAAGCCTTAACACGGGCAATATATCCGTGGTGGTCTGCACCCCAAATGTCTATCAGGCGGTCGAAACCACGATCAAATTTTTCAGCATGATAAGCAATATCGGCTGTAAGATATGTGTTTGAACCATCGGCTTTTTTAATTACTCTGTCTTGATCATCGCCAAAAACAGTTGATTTAAACCACATAGCACCGTCTTGCTCATATATATATCCTTTATCTTTAAGTGCTTTAACCCCGTTTTCAACTTTACCTGATTTATGTAAATCAAGCTCAGAATAGAATCTGTCAAAATGAACCCTAAAATCCTCCAATAATTTTTGCTGTTTCGCTTCCATTTCTTTTTTTGCAAATTCGCATAATTCTGAAAGCGGTACTTCGTCAATATTATCTTTTGTTGTGTTTGGATGTTCCGATAAATAGTTTTTTGCTGTCGGAATTAAATATTCTCCGGGATAATAGTTTTTGCGTTCAAGCTCATCTGACGGAAAATCCACATTTACACCAAGCGCTTGTTGTATTCTTATCCTCAAAGAATTGCCAAGTTTTTGAATTTGACTTCCCGCATCATTTATATAAAACTCTTCAAAAACGTCATGCCCGTAGAACCTCAAAAGATTAGCCAAAGCACTTCCCATAGCAGCCCAGCGTCCGTGACCGATATGAAAAGGGCCGGTCGGATTGGCGGAAACGTATTCCAGCAGGATTTTTTCCTTGTTCTTAACCTGATTTTTGCCATAACCTTCTTTTTTATCAAGAATTTCCGCAATTATATCCGATAAGATTTCTTCTTTAATTTTAAAATTGATAAAACCGCCAACAACAGAAACCGTGTAAGAATTTTGCGATAAAAATTCAATAATCGCATCTGCAATCACAGGCGGTGCGATTTTAGCAAATCGTGCCATGGAAGATACATTTACCGCAAAATCGCCAAATTCAGGGTTTTTCGGTTTTTCAATTATAAGAGCATATTCGTCATTTACCCCCAGCTGACCCAATTTGTTATTTTCAATGGCTTTTTTTATACCGCTTTTAACTTCATTTAAGAAAAAATCTTTTAACATTCCTTGAATCCTCTCTGTTTATCATATTATAAAACAAACAGAAAGAGTGGTAAACAAAAGAATAGTAAAAAGAGGATGACTGTTTAGCCACCCTCTTTGCATATTTATAGAATACTATTTAACACCAAGGACGTCTGCAATTCTTTTTAACGTAAATTCATCTTCAATTACCTGAATTTCTGCTATTACGTTTTCAGGATTCTTTATCTTAATACCATTTTCTCGAAGCAATATAGCCAACTGCACTTTATCTATTGGACCACGTATTTGTGCAATAATTTTTGACTTCAACTCTCCAATTCGTTCTCTTTTCTCATCGGATAATACCTCGTTAATAGTAATCCACGCTCTTGTATTGCCAGCTTCTTGTTTTATTTCATTTTTTAAACTCGTTCCCATATTTTTTACTGATTGTTTCAATTCATTCATTTTTTTATCAAGTTGAGCTTTCATTTGCTCCATATCTCCGCTGAGAGCATTGTACATTTCTGTCATTTCCGCTTGTGTGAGTTCAAGCTCTGCATATGTTATCAAGAATCCTTGAATAACATTATCTCTGAGTCGATTAATGTTTTCATTTAAGTTATCTATCGTTGTTTGGTTACGTCTGTTTATTTCATCAAGATGTTTGTTTTTCCATGCTGTTACATCATCTTTCCAAGCATCAAATTGTTTTTGTTTACTCAAACCGTCCATTTTATAATCCGCAGGATTTGGAAAATCATTGTAATCAACGACATATCGATTTTCTCCGGTTTGATTACGAACGGCTTTATCAACATCAGAAATCGTTTCATTAACAATTTTTACCGCTACGTCACGAGAACTACTCGGAAAATTTTTATAATTAAATTGATGACTCTTTGGCGGAGTTGTATTAACACCGTCACTTTCATTACCTTCTGCTACAGGTAGAGGTTTGTTCGTTACCGATGCATCTTTATCCGGCATGTCCTGTTGTATAGGTTTTACTTGAGTACTCTCTACTTTGTATACTTCCATTCCAGTCATAGTTTACTCCTTTCATTTATTGTTACAATTTTGTAAAACCTGTCTTACAGATTTTTATAACGGCAGATGAAAAGAAAAACTTTAGGTTTTTTGAAATAATTTTTACAAATCTTAATAGTTAATAGCCAATATTTAATTACTAATAACTATTAGAAAATGGTTGAATCAAATATTATACTTTTGTTATGGGGAAGAACACGAATCTTGAAAAAAAGTTTGGCGCAAAGTTGGCTTATGTCAGAAAATCGAAAAAATTTTCGCAGATGAAACTTGCTGAAATTGTTGATATGAATTTTAACTACATAGGACAAATTGAGCGAGGCGAAGCTAATGTTACTATTCACACAATCAAGGTTCTTGCTAATGCATTGGAAATTGAGGTAAAAGAATTGTTTAACTTTACGTTTTAGGGGTAATTAACACCAAAAAGATTCATTTCTTACACCTTTGCCACTATATTCCTTCATCTTCTTCAGATTCTTCGCCCTCTGCTTTAGGTGCTTCTACTGTTACACCGAGTTCGCTCAGCGCCTGACGTGCTTTCGGAGCAAGCGCTGTGTCGGAAAAGTTCTCTAATATTGTTTTATAGCAGTCAATTGCTTCCGATTTCATTTCTCTAAGTCTGTATACGTTACCGGTTTTGTAATACAAAGGAGCTAGTTCGCTTGCCGTCGCCACAAGCATAGAATTGTCAAGTTTTATTTTTATACCGATAATCGTCTCATTGTCCTGAGGAGACAAAAGCGCTCTCCCGTAGATTTTCTTAGTTATATTATCCAATTTATCAGACATTTCCTGAACTTCTTCTTTAGAAAGTTTACCCGCTTTTTTTGCTGCAGATACATCCAATGATATCGCAGATAAAAGCAAAAATCCGGCAATCATCCATATAAAAAACTTTTTCATTTCGATACTCCAAAAGTTATGAACATAAATATTATACCCCAATTATCTCATATTTTATATAGTGTTCTATTTTGTATGTCATGCTGAACTTGTTTCAGCATCTTTTCAATTATCAGATTCCGAAACAAGTTCGGAATGACAATTATTTCCGTTTAAAGATATCTGCAACACCTATATTGACCATTATATTAAAAAGTTGATTTTTCTCATCAATTAAATGTATGATAAATCCTATGGAAAAATATGTTTATCAAATGTTTATTTTGGGGCTTGGAAATCACATAATGGCTTTAAAAAAAGGCTTAGGCGGAGTTATATTTTTCTCAAAAGATATCAATTCGGAGAAAGAACTTTGTGCTAAAATTTCTCAAATTGAAAAAAATGCCCTTATTCCTCCGTTTAAATCTATTGACCAAGAGGGAGGAAGGGTTGAAAGAACTGAGTCTATTCGCCAGAAACGCATGTCTGCAAAATATGCTTATGAAAAGGGGGAGGAATATTTAAAAGCTCAGTCGGAGGAAATCTCACAAGAGCTTTCCAAATGGGGGTTTAATCTTAATTTCGCTCCCTGTATCGATGTCAACACAAACCCGAATAACCCGATAATAGCCGAACGGGCTTTTTCCGATAATCCGGATGAAGTTATTAAGGGCGCTGATATTTTTATTCGTGCATCAAGAAAATACGGAATAATCCCTTGTGTAAAGCATTACCCCGGACACGGAAATGCGGACAAAGACAGCCATTTAACCCTGCCTCAAATCTATTTACCATTTAAAGAAATGGAAAAAATCCATATAAAACCTTTCAAATGGGCAATTAAAAACAACATAGAAATGGTTATGGCAGCACATTTGCATTGTACTTGTTTTGATAAAGAAACTCTGCCTGCCTCTCTCAGCAAAAGCGCAATCGGATATTTAAGAAGCAAACTTAATTTCAACGGAGTTATAATCTCAGATGATATGATAATGAAAGGGGTTCAGACATATGGAAGTCTGGAAGCATGCATTATGGGGATAAATGCCGGTTTGGACATGTTTATATTCAGGAATTCAGACAAAGAAACGCTTTCTATGATAGATGAATTAGTAAAAATCGTTGAAAAAGATACAGCTTTACAAGAAAAGGTTATGAAATCCTATGAAAGAATAATTGCACTAAAATCAAGATTGTAGCACCAATCAGAGATTTATGATAAAATCTACTTATGCAAAAGGGACAGATTTACAAAATACATTCGGATTTTTACTACGTCAGGAGTAAATGTACAGGAGGCAAATGCAAGAGCAACCCATGTGACGAAGTTTTTGAATGCAAGCTTAGAGAGGTTTTGAAAAAGCAAAAACAAAAAGTTTTGGTCGGTGATTTTGTCGAGTTTGAAAATGGTGCTATTGAAAAAATCCTTCCCGAAAAAAATTTTATAACCCGCCCTGCAGTGTCAAATATCGACCAAGTTGTAATTGTTTCTGCGGTAAAAGAGCCTGATTTGAGTTTCCTGCAATTGAACAGATACATTGCATTCGCAAAATATCACAATATAAACACACTCCTATGTTTCAACAAAAACGACCTTTCCGATAATGATAAAACAATTGAAAAAGTTTTTTCAATCTATGAACCCCTTGGGTTTGATATCTTGTTCACTTCTGCTGTCGAAGGATACGGTTTGGAAGAATTTAAAAAACTTTTAGCAGGTAAAACATCGGTTCTATGCGGAGCTTCAGGGGTCGGAAAATCAAGTCTTATAAGTGCAATAAGCGGAATTACTTTGAAAACAAAAGAAGTCAGTGATAAAACAGGCCGTGGCACTCATACTACAAGACACTGTGAAATAATAGATATAGGTAATGATTCCAGACTGGTTGATACCCCCGGATTCAGCAACTTAAAATTTGATTTTATTTTACCAAATGAAGTTGATTTTTTATTTGATGATATTTACCCCTACAAAGCCAATTGTAAATATCCGGATTGTCTTCATATCCACGAAACAGATTGTGCGGTAAAAGCAAATTTAGGGAAAATTGACGAAACAAGATACGAGAGTTATGTAGCTTTTGTCGAAGAAGCAAATGAATACAAAGAAAAAGTTAAAAAACAGGGTACAAAACAAGAGTCAACACATAAAGAAATCCACAAAAAAACTGCCGTAAAGATAAGCTCCAGAAAACGTGAAAGTGCAAGAAATACAACAAAACAAAACATTTATAAGGATATAAATAATGCAGAATTTGATTGATTTGGTAGATAAAAAATTAAATGAATATATGCCGATTGTTTATCCAGAGGATATTTTCAAGGCTATGAAATATACTGTAACACTTCCAGGAAAACGATTAAGACCTGTTATGTGTCTTGAAACAGTCAGAATGCTGGGCGGAGATGTGGAAAAAGCCCTGCCGACAGCTTGTGCAATCGAAATGTTACACGCTCAAAGTCTTATACATGA
The DNA here is from genome assembly GCA_945487905.1 of uncultured cyanobacterium. Lineage (GTDB taxonomy): Bacteria > Cyanobacteriota > Vampirovibrionia > Gastranaerophilales > Gastranaerophilaceae > CAG-196. The sequence goes on along the minus strand of CALYTW010000030.1, from coordinate 7,219 downwards.
CGATTTACCATGTATGGATAATGATGATTTCAGGCGTGGAAAGCCTTCAAACCACAAAGTATTCGGAGAAGCTAATGCCGTTCTTGCAGGCGATGCACTCCTTACCTTCGCCCCTCAATTAATTATTGAAAAAAGCGAACTTCCGGCCGAAACAACCCTGAAACTTGTATACGAATTTACTAAATGGGGCGGTGCATATGCACTTATCGCCGGACAGGTTGTAGATATTCAATCTGAAGGTGGAAAGTTAATCAAGTCGCCTGAAGAAACACTGAATTTTATTCATCTTAACAAAACAGGTGCATTATTCAGACTCGCAATGCGTTCCGGCACAATAATTGCAGGAGGATCTGAAAAAACTTTAGGCGAAATCGATGAATTTGCAAAAAAATTTGGCTTAGCTTTTCAAATTTATGACGACATAATGGACGAAATTTCGTCCTTTGAAGAATTAGGTAAAACTGCAGGCAAAGACAAAAACTGCGGAAAATTAACATACGTTTCGCTTTACGGACTTGAAGATGCAAAAAATAAATTTGATTCACTAATGCTGGATTGTTATGATATAATCAAAAAGTACAATTCAAATATTTTTACAAATATTATGAAAAAGTTGGAAAACAGGTTATTAGGAGTTTAGATGGATTTCACATTAATATATAATACAGGTTATGAAGCTCTTTTGGTTGGAGTTTCAGTCGTCGCTGTAACTCAGATTATAAAATTCTTTTCTCATTGGATAGTAAAAAGAATTGCTGATTTCAGAATGTTTACTACAACCGGCGGAATGCCGAGTTCACATGCATCAGGAGTTATGGGGCTTGCAACAACCGTAGGTTTGATTAGAGGCTTTTCCTCAATAGAATTCGCAGTTGCTTTGGGATATGCTCTTATTGTAATGTATGATGCTGCGGGCGTAAGACGTGCAGCAGGGAAACAGGCGGCTTGTTTAAACAAAATCATTATGGATGTATATAAACAAGAACTTAAAGAAGCCGGCGGAAAGCTTAAAGAGCTTTTGGGGCATACTCCGCTCCAAGTATTTGTAGGAGCAATTTTTGGCGTATGTTATTCCTATTATGTACATTACCTTTTGTTTACATTAATAAATAAAACTTCCTAAAAGTTTTATCATTTGAAAAGTCTTTTCTAATCCAAAAGAGCGTTTTTACTAAAGTTTTAAGTTCGTTTGCCGTATTAAATAATACGAGGTAAAATATGGCAAGAATTATTGAATCCAACGGAAAAAGACGCATAATCAAAATGTCCGCAGAGGATATCGTTTCCATAGTAAAAGATTACCAGAGAATAGTCCCCAGATTTGCTACCGAAAATGAGGCAAAAAACTATCTTTCGGATACTGTTATCTTTATACCGGAAGATGTTTAGTAATAATCTACAGAGGTAAGTTCGTTCAATGCGTTGCGTGCTTCTAAAAAATCCGAATTTTCTTCAAGGACTTCTATATATAAGGATTTTGCCTTTTCACGATTGTTATTTTCATATAGCAGTGCCAAATTGTATTTTGCAAGTGTAAGATGCGGATCTTTGTCTAATGCTTTATTAAAACATTCTTCGGCATTTTTGGAATCATGTTGTGAAACATACATAAGCCCTGAACGATAAAGCCCCATAGCATTGTCAGGATCTATTTTTAATAAATCGGAAAGCGCTTTTTTCTCCTCAAAGAAATTTCCCAGCTCATGGTGTGCTTCTGACAGTTTTAAGAAATATTTGATATGAAATGTATTCGATTTGTCATATTTAAGTGCATTATTAAGAAACTCTACGCATGTAGTAAAATTCTTCTGCTCAAAATTAACGAGAGCTTTGTTATAGTATAATTCAGAATTCAGCACATTATAGCTGTATGCTTTATCTAAAAGTTCCAAAGCTTTTGCATATCTCTTATCATCTATATAATCAATCGCCCAGAGAATATACATATCACAAATCAAAGAGCGAATACTTTTTGCTTCTTTTGGTGTAGATTTGTCCAAAAGAATTGTATATCTTTCCAAAGCTTTTTCATATTCTTTCTGCTGAATATAGGCTTGAGCGAGTTCTACGGTTACGTCATAAGCACTCTGCGACATTAAAACCAATTCTTCCAAAAGTTTTATTCCGGCATTGAAATTATTAAGTTTTAAATTAAAACTTGCAATATCGTTCCTTATTTTGAATTTATCAACACCTTGAATGTCAAGGAGCTTGTTTGAATATTCTATGGCTTTTTCATATTCTTCCGTCTCAACAAAAAGCTGAATCAAATTTTCATAAACCCATATAAGTTCTTTGGGTTCGGTAACAAAACTTAACATATACAAAAGTGTTTCAATGGCTTTTGCCGTATTATTCAGTTTTATATACAAAATTACCAAATTTTTGTTTGTTTCGACATCATTGGGATAAATCCCCAGACGTGTTTTATAGGCTTCGAAAGCGGCTGGATAGTCATGAATTTCTTCGTTAAGCTCTGCTAAAATTCCTTGTATCTCTGCAATCTCCGCATTACTGCTTGCAAGACCGGATAAAATATTGTATACAGAAATAGATGAATATATTTGTTCGGTTTCTCTGTACAATTCCGCTAACATACGAATAGCCTCTAAATCATTGCTCTTTTGGTCAAAAATTTCTTCAAATTCTTTCAACGCTTTTCCGGGCATGTTTTTCTTAATATAACATTTTCCAAGAATTTTTTTAGTGCCGATATTGTCAGGGTCTCGTTTTAAAATAGCAAGACATTGTTTAATTGCATTGTTATATTTTTTATCTTTAAAAAAAGCATCCGCTAAATACTGCCTGACTTCCAAATGAGAAGGCATTCTTTCGAGATATTTCAAAGCCAGCAACTCAACCAGAGCATATTCTCCTTTGTCATACAGGGTACGAACATGCTCAAGAATATTCTTTGTAGTAAGCTGAAACTCACTATCTTTAGATAAATCATTTCCTTTGGGAATAATTATTGCATAAAGAGCATAAACGGCAAGCATTGCTACTGCAAATGCGACTAATATAAGAATTACGTTCGAATTAAGATTCATCATTTAAGTTCTCTTATGGTAACATTTATTATTATACAATATTAATGGCAAAAAACCAACATGCGGATAAATTAGAGATAACAGACTTGATTTTTTAATATTTAGTTGATACGATAATTGAGTCTTTGCAAACGAAGATTGCCGAAGATGTGACAAGTGAATCAATAAGCAGTGGTTCTGTTGTACTCTGCCAACGAGAACGATTTAGTATTATAGTTCGAGGAGAGACAGGTAGTGTGGGTAAATGCAACCCGAAGCTGGACACAGACCAATCTTAACGCAATAAAAACTGCGATAGCAGTTAAATAGAGTAAAGTCGCACACAGTGGGCCTGTGGCGCAGCGGTAGCGCAGAGGACTCATAATCCTTTGGTCGTGGGTTCGAATCCCTCCGGGCCCATAAAACAGGAAATAGGATTAACCTATTTCCTGTTTTATTGTTTTGAGTAATTGTATTATTTAACAAGTAGATGGTATATTTAAAAGTCCATTTTTGTCGGAAAATATTTATATAATTTAACAGAACATTTTATCTGAACGAATAAAAAGATTATTCGGCAGATGTATTTTATTGTCCGTTTTGGTCGGAAGTAAAAAGTAAAACTGTCATGCTGAACTTGTTTCAGCATCTTGCCAATTAGGCGTGTTCACTACATTCTGGTAAGACCCTGAAATAAATTCATGGTGACAATTAGGTCGGAAGTTTAAAAATCCAAACTGGACGAAACTGGACTTCTATTGGACTCAAAATTCCACATCACCCCACCTTTATCATCCCCATCCAGGGAGGAAACCTAGACTGATTCAATATTTACCCCCAAGTCCGTAGAAAGTCCTATTTGGGAATTTTGAAATTAATACATCTGAGATAGATAAGTTACTGCACCGATATAACTATAACTAGACGGTTCGGATAATATTGCAGGTTTAAATTCAACTTCTCCGCCATTTAATATTGCTATTCTCGCTCTATCTATATAAACTTGCAACATATTATCATAATAGCGATTTAATTGTTTTGTCTCTGTTTCGTCACTTGGTTTTGTTCTTGTCTTACCATTCCAACGTGCAGCTACATATTCTTCCTTGCTTAATTTTTCAACGTATGTGTCAACAAATAATTTGGCACCTTCTATAAGTTGTTTTTCTTGATCGGTAGTTGCAGTTCTATTACCTTTTAAAATATCTTTTACCAAAAGTAATTTGCTCCATTCTTCTTTTGTAGTAAGAGTTTTAATAAAATTATCCAGATTTGCAATTTCAGCTTCACTTAATTTAGACTTGTCGTTTATTATTCCAATATTATCATTGCTTAAATATTTAGGATAATCTTGTTCTAATTTATGAATATGCACGATTGTAGCAAGAGCACATTTATCCGGTTCATCTAAATTATTTATATCACCGGTTGTCACTCCCAGTTTCCCTAAAATTTCTTTTTCTTCATCAGAAAGAATAGAAGCTTTTATTTGAGTCATTCCTGCAGATAGAGGTCCGTATTTTTTTGTTGCTAAGTTATTGACAAATTCTTTATTTTCTAATGCATCTAGAACTTTTGTTTCCTTTGAATTCCCTGCATTAGTTTCTACAACTGAAATGGCTTGAGCCATAGCTTTATATTTTTCAAATTGTTCTTCTGTGATATTTAAACTTATCATTAAAGTTTCTTTATTATCTGATAACGCTTTTTGGAAAGCTGCTGCTTTTTCATTTTTTTCTTTATAACTCATATTTGCAGCAAATTTGTTATCTTGTTCAATTTTTGGAGTTATTGGACCTGTATATTCCAGTTTTTGTGTGTTTTTATTATATTGCCAATTTTCATCATTTAATTTGAACACATGAAAACTTCCGTGTTCACCTTTTTTGAAATCTTCCCAATGTAGCCTGTCAGTATGGTCAGCATAGCATTGACCATTACCATTTGTTATACAAGCATGTCCGGCTTCTTTAGCGAACTCTTCTCCTTCTTCAGGGGAATACATTATGATATACCCGGCAGGTAAATCATATAAATCTGTAGAATTTATTTTTCTGTATTCACCATCATCATCTTGTACATATTTAATTTCTGTGAACATTTCAGGACGTTCTTGAAACCAATCAATAGCAGCTCTAGGAGTAGTAATATTACCATTTTCGTCCCTTATTGCACCATAATTTTTTATAACACCCGCGGTTAATAAAGTATGTTTGTATCCTGTAAAACATTGTCCTGTAGTAGATAAATCTGAAGCAACATTGCTAGCGTGTTCTGCTAATGCTCTATCAATGTCACTAATAAGTTTTCCATTCTCATTGTATGGATTTACTCCCTTATCTTTGACTGTAGTAAATCCAAGTCTATTATTTCTCATTCCACTTATGGTTTCAGTTGCAGAATAATAGGCATTCCATTTAGAAGGGTTATGCCATTGTTTAGCACTAGATGTAACTGTTGTTTCATCAGTGGTTGTTAATCTTTCGACATCAGAATTTTCTTTTCCCGCTTTAGCTCCTAAAACTTGATTTTTGTTTTCTATATATTCTTCCGGAACAACTAAACGATGGTTTTGGAAATATTCCCGTCTTAAATTAACTTCTTCAGCTAATAATTTCTCATTATCTGTTATGCTCGAAGCCCTATTCGCATAGTTCAGTAATAAATCAATGTCTTGTTGTGTTAAGCTCCACAATTCTTCATAATTATTTAAAGAACCATCTTGGGAAACATTATTAAAACCAAAAGCCAGTTTCCCTTCTTTTAATGCTGAAATAAGTTTTTCTCGATCTTCTTCGGTTACTTCTGGATTTTGATTTATTAAAATTTCTTTTATAACATCTATTTCTTCTGCAGAATTTGCAAATCCTTCTTTGTAATTATTTGGATTCAATATAATTAATCCAATAGCGCCAGTATTATCGTGGTTTACAGATTCTATTTTTTCTCTTTCAATTGCTTTCATTTGAGCAGCTTCTTGCTCAGCTTCTAATCTTTTTTGAACGTTTATTTCATGATCTTTATTTGTATCTGAATTGTGAACAGTATCAACAATACTTTCTTCATTATATTTAAACATTTCCCCGTTTTTTAAAGCTATAGTATCCATCATACTTAACTCTTCTCGTATATTATTGTCTTGCGGATTAATATTGTTTAAACTTTTTAAATACTTAATAATTTCCATCGTTTGACGATAACCTTTGCTTCCGTATTTAGCTTCAGCTATACCATACCAAGTATCCCCATACTTTACTTTATATTTAATTACTTGATTCTCAGAATTAATATCTTTTGGCTCCATAATAACCTTCTTGCTTAACTTGAGTCATAAAATTTCGTAAACATGGTAAATATAATTTGAACAAAAAGTCAAATTATAAAACCCTTGCAATTTATATATCGGCATTTTATTTAAACTCTTTAATATTTGTTGAAAAATTGTAACAAAATTTAATATACGCCCTTTAAAACACTAGTATTAAAAGGCTTTTTATAAGCTAAACGCATTCAAGCTAGAATCAATAATATCTTGGTTCATACCAATATATCGAAGTGTAACCGATGGAGCGGAATGGTTTAAAATACTTTGCAACAAAGCAACATCTTTATTCTTCTGATAGAAATGATATCCAAAAGTTTTTCTAAGCGTATGTGTACCTATCCTATATTCAATGACGGCTTGAAAACAAGCGTTATTAATAATTCTATATGCTTGAATTATTGTTATAGCTTTTCCACCTCTTTGGCTGGAGAACAGCCAATCTTCAGGGTTTTTACTAATTAAGTATTCATCTAATTCTGATTTAAAAGAATTAGTAATAGGAAATCGCTTTAGCTTACCTGTTTTCTGCTCTTTAATTTCAATATACTTTTTGTTTAAAACATCTTTAACTTTAAGTTTTAAGATATCAGAAATTCTTAATTCGCTGTTTATACCCATTAAAAATAGTAAATAATCACGGGTTCCGTGTTTTTTTAAAATCCGTTTTACAAGATTAATTGTTTCTCTATCTCGTATTGGTTCTACAAATTCCATATGTTACTCCTTAAATTACTTATCCATATTACCTTCCATATACGAAAAATATCCAATATGTGTCTAATTATGTAACACAATTCGTATTGTGTTACTTTTTTTTGTAACATATTGGATATTATAAAGAATAATATATATATAGTTTGTATTA
>CALYTW010000029.1 GCA_945487905.1 uncultured cyanobacterium | reverse complement strand
CCCAAAGCCTTGACGCACCCGCACAATCAGTCCGGCAGCTTCCAGCTCGTTTAAGACTATTATGTTGAATTTAAAAAGCAAATGGCTGAGAATCCGTTAAATAGTTTGAAAATAGGGTTGATATATAGCTTTGGAGCAAATGAGGACACTGACATACTTGAGGAAGAAAATCCTGAGAATACAGCAGGACTTGATAAGTCTTCAAGAGACTTCTTAGATATGGCAATTAAAGACTACAACGAAATGTTTGGTACGGCTTATGATACGTCTTCTGACAAGTTCCAAAACTATTATAAGGACGTGTCTTTACGAATGAAAAACAGGGAGCTTGACTTACTTATCGTAGTTAATATGTTCTTAACAGGGTTTGACGCTACTACTCTCAACACTCTTTGGGTAGATAAAAACCTCAAGTATCACGGACTTATACAAGCATTTTCAAGAACTAACAGGATTCTGAACTCAGTTAAAACATACGGTAATATTATTTGTTTCAGAGACCTTCAGCAAGAGACTGAGGACGCAATAGCATTATTCGGTAATAAAGACGCTGGTGGAATCGTTCTATTGAAGAAGTATGAAGACTACTACTATGGTTATGACGATGAAAAAGGACACCATGCAGGGTATGAGGAAATAATTGCACTCATGAAAGAAAAATTCCCTCTAGGTGTTGAAATACAGGGAGAAGACGCTAAGAAAGAATTTGTTAACTTATTCGGTTCACTCCTCAGGGTCAGAAATATTCTTACGGCATTTGACCAGTTTGAAGGAGATAATCAAATTACTGATAGAGACCTACAAGACTATCAGAGCAACTATCTTGACATATATCATGAACTGAATAATAGAGACAATAGGGATAAAGAGAATATCAATGACGATATAGTCTTTGAAATGGAACTAATAAAACAAGTTGAGATAAACATTGACTATATCTTAATGCTCGTAGCGAAATATCAGGGTAATAAGGATAAGGAAATCCTCATTGATATTAACAAAGCTATCGGCTCAAGTCCTGAGTTACGTAGCAAGAAAGAACTTATTGAAAACTTTATCTCTAACATTAACGTGGAAACGAAGGTTGACGAAGACTGGAAAAAATACGTTGAAAAGCAAAAGGAATCTGACCTAGTGAATCTAATTGAAGAAGAAAACCTGAAACCTACTGAAACAAGAAAATTCATTGATAACTCTTTCAGGGACGGTATATTAAAGACGTCAGGTACGGACATTGACAGCATACTACCACCTACAAGACGCTTTGGTGGTGGTACTAACAATAGGCAGGTCAAAAAGCAAAGTATTATAGAAAAACTGACAAAGTTCTTTGAAAAATACTTCGGACTGTAAATGTTCAGAATGAGCCTGCTGGGAGGGTCAACAAGCCACGTTTCCTTCTCATTAGGTGTATTCCTATATATTTTGATATTGAATCGCCTTATAAGTCAACTGTGTCAACGGTTTTTGGGGTCAACTGTCGTCCCAAATATATACTTCATAAATCAGAATGAAGTGTTTGAGGTCTATTGAACTACAAGACTTGCAAGTTCTTATGCTCCATATAACTACACCTATACTCTCTTTCATAGTTGTATTAAATAGGGCATTTTGTAGCTCTTGGTATATAACCGAATCAGGAATTACTTTTCTGACTATGTAATCAAGCTCAGAAAACTGATTTGTAAGTCCCAATTCTCCAGCAACAGCCTTGTATTGATAATATTCAGGATTATTAAGCAGACATTCACATGCCAGCTTACGAATATTAGAGAGTTCAGCCGTTGCCGATTCCAGTGTTTCACTGGCACTGAATACATATTTTTTCAGCGTGTTATTAAAAATTTTCTCCAACGCATCATAAAACTTTCCAGCTTTGAGTGATTCCAGTATTAAAGTAAGTGAAAGCATTTCCGCGTCAGAATCAAGAACCTTTACAATAGGTAAAATCTTTTGGGTTTCATGATATTCTATCTCAATTCTTAGTATATTAAGAGGTTCTAAGTTCAGCGTGTTCTTTTCTTTACTGTATGCGTTTTCTACAAGTGCTATTTCCTCAGGTGCAAGCGGTTCATATAGCTGGCACTCATAAGTCTTATGTTGCCTGTAATATTCAGCACATTTATCGTAGAACTTTATTACAAACGTCATATTTCCAGTAGTATCAGGGGAATAGTGATAATGCAGGTATAAGCTGGGGTCTCCGTCTGACTGCACAAACTCAGGTTCAAGATAGCTGTATGGTAATTTTGAAAAGTAGTCAATCGCGTCAATAACAGGAAAAGATAGCAGTATATCCTTAGTAACATGTATTATTGAATCATGTATTTTATCCTGTGTATCAGGTTTTTTAAGGGTTATTTGGTTAAGGACATTATACAAGAGCTTTTCAGGTGGCATTTGCAGGTTATGACCATTGTCAGCTCCTCTCCGTACCATTTTTGTAGGGGTAAAAGTATGAAGTATGTAGCCAGCTTTTGGACTGGTCGTACTTTTGGGGAATCGGTTTTTAAGTCTTCTATGAATTTCATACCTTTTCTCATAAGAAACGTCTTTCTTCTTGTATATTAGCCTCAGCTTATCAATTTTAGGGGAATTAAATACGCTCATTTCCCCCACCAGCAATACTTATTATCAATACTATATAGGCAGTCTAATTCAGGTATATTATAGCTTTGAACCGCTTGAATCATTTTCCTAATCTTAGCCTGCTGGGCTGTACCAAAGGAACTGAGCTTTTTAGATATGGTTTCTTTGTCCAGCTTTGCCAGTGTAGTAGCTATTACAACATAGTCCATTTGGTACTTATTAAGGCTGAACCTATCAACAAGCATTTTTGCCTGATATGATAATTTTTCAGATTCCAGCTTTTTATCACGAAAATCCGTATATGAAAGCATATACAATAAGGTTCTTTCTGATATAACCATTTGCATTACGTCATTCGCTGGAAGACTGAACAAGTCTTTATCAACAGCTTTTCCAACAACGTCAAACAGGACGGCTAATCCAACAAAGTCATAACGTATTGTTACAGTATGTCCCTTACCTGATACCAACATTTGAACCTTACGCTTACCGTCAGTATCAGCCCTGTAAAGAGGCTTGTAATCTTTATGTGTTGAGTGATTAAAGGGTTTTCCCATAGTTGTATATACGAATTTGACGGAATTGTTAGGGTAATTCTTTTCTATAATCAGGTTTTTATACTTTGAAGTAAGTTGAAGTAGTTCATATATAAAGCTCATAGCATTGATATTCTTTGAACGATACCTACTTGTCATTGTGAATCCTACAACAATAGGATTCATGCAGGAAAAACAATGCCACAGGAACTCAGACACGTCATTTATATACGGTTGTAAGATAAAATACATTTGAGTTATGACCATTAAGTATGTAAACGCTAAGAAGTACGCACAGCCTCCCCTACTAGCTTTCTTATGCTTTGTATGTTTCAGGTATGGTCGGAAATAAAACTTACATAATATACTATCGTAGCTGACCTTTGTATCACTAATACCGTTATAGTCTGAGGGTTGTTTTGGTTCGTATTTAAAGCATAGGTGCATTTTCTCCGTATTCCTATCATGCTCAATTCGGCTAATTGCCTGAGTTATGTACCTTAGCAAATGAAAGTAGAAGTAATAACCTTCCTCCCAGTCATTAGTGACTTGAAATAATTCGTCTAGCCTCTGAGCAAGAGCATTAACACGCTTAGTATTACTAAAGAAACTATTCAATACCTTAGGACAGGCATAATACCTAATGAACTTCTTATCCTCAATAGAGTACACTAGGTTATCAACTTCCATATATAATTCCTTTACTACTTCATTATCTAAGCCTTTGATATAGCAGTTAATAATACCATACAAAGAATCTTTACTTATAGAAAAGGAAAAGATATTAGTCTCACTCTTAGTATGGTTAAATAACATTACCTTTCTCTACCCTCCTTACTTTGTTACTATTATCTATGTCTAAAAAATCAACTAACTTCTCCCTCAATGCCTGACGTACCAATGCACTGAGGTTATAAAGGTTCTTATTTTGAATATCGGAGAGGAGCTTTGATAACTCCTCGTCTAGTCGTACTGTAAATTTTCTCATTTTTATCTCTCCATAATATTTATCTATTCCACTGTTCAAGTTGCTCAAACATTAAGTCCTCCTGCACTTCTTCTATTTCCATAAGTAGCGGTAGGGAATGACCAAGAGCCTCATTGACAATAGCGGAAAAGGACACGTGCAACTTCCTAGATAACAGCCATAACCTAAGCCACAGTATTCTTGGAATCATTACCATAAAGCTATGAGGTGCAAGCTCTGAGACTTCTCTTATGTCTCCTGTTTGTAGTTGCCTACCATTGTAATCAAGATAATTCTTGATTGAGTTAACCATGAACTCTTGCGGTTCTATCATTTCCAGCTCAAAGCCGTAATGGAAAAATAATTTTTCCGTTGTTGGCGGTAGTTCTATCTCTATCCATTGGTACTTAACTGTATCTATTATCGTTTCTATTAAATAGTTCATACTCGTCTCCATTCGTTTATTTGTACTAAAATATAAGCGTTAGGTCTGACAAATATGTTTTGTCAGACCCTTGTATTGAAAAGCAACTATAACAAATTAACGGCTTGTCTTTTGCTTTCATCGGTTGCATGAGCATACCTCATGGTCGTTTCAATTTTCTTATGTCCCATCAAAGCCATAACTGTAACAATTGGTACTCCAGCCATTACAAGACGTGTTGCAAAGGTATGTCTCAAATCATGGAATCGGAAGTTAGTAATTCCAGCTTCTTCCTTAGCAGTATTAAATGCTTTTTTTATATCGACGAAAGGAAGTCCTGTTTTCGGGTTCTTAAATAAGTAATCGTCACTGTCAATGTTACTACATATTTGCATTAATTCTTCTCTATACTTATCAGCAATAGGAATAACTAAATAACTATTACCCTTATTATCAAGAATCTCAATAGTATTCTTATAGAAGTCTATTTGTTTACGCTGTATATTCAATATATTTCCTTTCCTTAGTCCTGTTATTAAAGCAAATCTAACAATTTTCTTTAAATAATCAGGCAGGTACTTAAATAATCGTTTTTCCTCCATTTCACTTAAATATCTGACTGTGTAATTCTTCGGGTCAAACTTTTTAACTTTACGACAGATATTTTCTTTCAGGTAATCGTGGTTTACTGCGTATGTGAACAATGCACTCAGCAACTCTAAATATCTGTTTACAGTAGTTGGTGATACTTCTTTTTCGTCCAGTAGGTATTCTTTTAAATCTTCAATGTCATCTACCCTAATATCTTTAACTTGGGTTAAAGGCTTGAAAAAAGCATTGAATACTTTGAATCTTGAATTATCAGTATCACGACTTTTCTTGTTATCAAGTTCAGACTGCCTCTGATACTTCTTTATAAGCTCGCTTAATGTGATTCTTTTAAAGGCTGTTAGCTCGCCAAGCTCAATAGCCTTAAATAAATCTGCTCTGAGCTTGGCTTCAAGCCTCAATGCCTCATTGTAATCCTTAGTATGAAGTTTTCTGTGAACTTGCTGTCCTTTGATAGTGAAATGGGTGTAATAATAACCGTTTTTCCGTTTATATAACCCCATTTCTCCTCCTACTCTACAAGTTCGCCACTTAAAAACTTCCTCATTGGTTCAATGCGTACAAATATACACTTACCTATTTTGGTAAAGCATTCTTTGGGAATGTTTCCGTTGCGTAGCCATGTATAAATTGTACTTGTAGGTTTTCCCAATTGTTCAGCAAAATCTTTAATCGAAATAGTGCCGAACCCTTGGAATAGTGGTGCATTTAGCATATATTTCCTTTCTAGTTGTATAAAAACAACTGTTTGTTATTACCAACTACAAGATAACATATCATTTTGTTATTCGCAACAGTTTGTTATTGCAAACAACAGAAATTGTTACTTTTCTTAACAGTTGTACTTTCCAAACATTGTGTTATAATACAGTCATAGGAGGCGTCATGACAGATAAATCTGAATTAAAAATTGATATTGCAACTAACGAAGTGAAAGGAGAAATAAGAGACTTTTTCCAACGCGAAAGAGAGAGAAAAAATCTTAACGTAAGAGACCTAGGTGCATTGGCAGACGTTAGTTACACAGTAATCTATGACCTAGAGAAAAGAAACATATTACCCAAGATTGAAACTCTCATAAAATTAGCTAACGCTTTAGGGTTCAATGTTTCAATTAAGAGTTCTCATGACGAAGAAAGTCCAGCCCTTAGTCTTATTTTCTATAAGAATAACCTTAAAAGAAAGGAATTTCTGTTTGAACAGTCAATAAGCAGAGATACTCTCTTATCAATAGACAAGCAATTTAGGAAACTATTACTTCTTAAAGGTCTATATGCTGACGATATAAAAGAAATTGAAAGTTTTATAGCATTCAAATTATCACAGCATTAACGAACTTCATGTAAGGATTCTTTATTTTATTACGAGATAGCATATTTTAAAACGAAAAGTCTAAGACCGTACATAATGCGTACACAAGTCTTAGACTTTTCTCTGAATTGGTTGCGGGAGCTGGATTTGAACCAACGACCTTCGGGTTATGAGCCCGACGAGCTACCAGACTGCTCCATCCCGCGTTATACGTCATTATAAGCTTGTTTCAAAATCTTTTATATCGAAACCCTATCGACACCATTATTATGTAATGCTGAATTTAAAAAATCAACTATGTCTAAAACGTATTATATTTGGGTATTTTGAAATATTTTTATCATCGACCGATGTTTGCGCATGTTTTTTGACAATTCCTTTTGTAGCAAATCGGCTCAGGATGTATTGATATAGAACAATTAGGATAAATCGTTCGTATTTGTTTTTCTATTTCGTCGCAAACCTTATGGCATTCGCAAATTGTTGTATTTTCGCTAAACTGCATAACTATATCTATATCTTTCGTTGGTCCGACCTGTCGAGCCTTTATGCCGTTACTTTTTAATACAACGCAGTCAGAGTGAGTTTGGATTATTTGTTTTATAGTATCAATGTTTTCGCTCGGAAGAGAGTGGTCCAAAAGGTTTTCGGATGCTTTGACGGAAACAGAATAACCAGTTCTGAAAATTATTACCGCAACAAGAATTGCTATGACCGGATCTAAAATGCTGTATCCTGTTATTTTAATGATAACCAATCCCAGCAAAACGCCCATAGATGAATAAACATCTGTCCTCAAGTGTTCCCCATCAGCATATAAAGAAATAGAGCCTGTTTCTTTAGCAACCTTAAAAAGAATTGAGCTTACGATTATATTAAACAAAACCGCAATTAACATTACCCATATTCCGAGTATATTTTCCGAAGCCATTACAGTTCCGGTAACTATTTTTTTAGCTGATTCATATATAATAACAAAGGAGGCTGTAATGATTAAAACGCCCTCTAGAAACCCCGCCATATCTTCATACTTGCCATGTCCGTAGGGATGGTCGCTGTCTGCAGGTTTTGATGATTTTATAACAGAAAAGAATGTAAGGCATGATGCCGTTAAATCGCTCAGTGAATGTATTGCTTCAGATATTATACTTAAACTCCCGCTCAATATACCGGTAATTATTTTTAACACCGAGAGAATAATATTTGATAGTATGGACAAACCTGCCGTATATTTCTTTTTTGTACTATTATTCATTCAACATAATCTTTCTTTGTAAATTATAGCATATTTATCAAAAATCTTTTCAAAAGTGATGAGAGAAAATTTTGTATATGAATCTGCTTAATAAATTGCCTTGAGTTTTTTTTTATATTATTATATTGATGAGAGGTAAGTATGGACTTTTTTAGAAATCATAAAAAACTTATTGTAGGGATAATAACAATATCTTTTATTATATGGACTGTTGGTATGGGTATAGGTCTTTTATTCCTGAAATAAAAACAGCGAGGATTATTTTGAGTTTCAGAAAAATATTAACTTTTTTAATATTTCTTTCTATAGCTATAAATACCTGCGGGTGTTTATCTTCTTATGCAACGGATATTGAAACCCAGAAAAGGCAGACAAGGGAAAAAATTAACCATTTAAAATGGCTTGAAAATGTTGAAACAAACAAACTTTATAAAAATCAGCAGAAATTGGAAAATGCAACCAACAATCTGTCATATTCAAAAACAGAAATTGCTGAGATGCAAAGAAAGTTAAACCAGCTTGAATCAAAACTTTCTGTTGCATCTTCAGAATATAATGAACTGAATAATCTGCTGGCACAGCATTTAAGAAGCGCTTATAAGTCCCAGCGCAATGCCAGATTCCAAATTATTCTTAATTCCGATGATATCAATATGCTTGCAGACCGTTGGTATTACCAAAAATTAATACTTAAAAAAGACGAGGAACGAATGATTGCGGCAAGAAATAAAGCTCAAGAAATTGCATCAATCAGAAACAATATAAATTCAAGGAAACGCAATCTTGAACGGTCGATTGCTTCAATGAACACGCAGCAGGATTACATCAAGCGTGCGATTGCGAAGAATGAATTGATGATTCACAAGCTGCAAACCGACAGAATTGCATATCAAAAAGCCGAAAAAGAACTGGCCCGTCAATCACAACAGTTAAGTTCATATATTAATAAGACAACGGGAAAATCTTCCGATATAGTTATTGCATCAGGGTTTGTGAAACCTATATCCGGAAGAATAACATCTCCTTTCGGATGGAGAACGCACCCTATATTTAATACGAGAACCTTTCATTCCGGAATTGATATAGGCGGTCCTAATTTGGGCGCAATAAAAGCATCTAATGCCGGCAAGGTAATATATACCGGCTGGTACGGAGGGTACGGAAAAGTTGTTATATTAGAACATGGAATAGTTAACGGAAAGCCAGTAACAACTTTATATGCACATATGAGTTCAATTGCAGTATCAAACGGAACTAAAGTCCAAAGAGGTCAGGTGTTGGGATACGAAGGTACAACAGGGTACAGCACAGGTCCGCATTGCCACTTCGAAGTAAGGGTAAATGGACAGCCGAATAATCCAATGAATTATATAGGAATATAGCATGTTAAGAAATAGGTTTATAATATTATTGATTTTTATATTTGTGCTGATGCTTCCTGCAAAAGCCGATTTTGATTTTTCTGACGGGGCTGATTTTACCGGAGAAGCCTTTTTTGAATCTTCTCCAAGTACGCAATTTAGCTCGAATGAATCAAAGGGAATTTCTTCCGGACACAAAACGATGCCTCCCCTGAAGAAACTTCGTTTGAATATTCAAAACAAACTTGATGAGCGAGCATCAAGCAAAGCTGAATTCGCACCTTCTGCGCCAAAAGAGGAAAGCCATTTTGTTGAAGACAGCACTCATTCGGAATATGTTTCCGAGGAAAAGCCCGATGATTTTGACGAAATGCTTCCGGACGGATTTGAAGCGGATGGTGAATCTACTGCTGAAACTCAAAAAAGGAAGTTTAAATCCGATAAAAAAGCAAAACAACAAAAAAAAGAAGAACCAAAGTCATTGGAAAATATTATTCTTGACTGTGATAACGTAGATTATGACACTCCAAACTACCTTATTAATGCAAGAGGTAATGTAAATATAAATTTTGTGCAGCAAGAAACGGTTGTTAAATGTGATACGTTAGTTTTTGACAGAATTAACAATACAATAAAAGCTGAAGGAAATGTCAGAATTTATAAAAACGGAAGAACGATTACCGGAGATTATATATTTATAGACCTAAACGAAGAAAATGCTCTTATTGAAAATCCGATAACGAGGAATGATACTATAGAACTCCGCTCCAGAAAGGGTTATGTATACGGAGATAAAATTACTCAGGAAGACGGAAGTCTTACAATTCAAGACTCATACCCCATTAATTTTAATTCGGCTCTCAGAGGTCCTCAATTAGGTTTAATGATGCGTCCAAAGAAAGACGAGTTTGAGGAAGACTTGCAAAAAGGTATTATCAAATTAAAAGCAAGAGATATAAAAATAAAACAAAAAGGGGATTTAGAGGTTATATCTGTCCGCAAAGGGAAAATATATAAGGGAGACCGCACCGTATTCGTGATTCCTGCAATAAAGGTTTATACTAACAAAAATCACGACTATGCGGAGACAAACTTCTGGGAAGTTGGTTATTACAGAGGGCTTGGTACATATACAGGTCCGGGGTGGGTATTTGAACTGCCGAAGGGGTCTGTTCTAAAGGCAATGCCTATATTTAATTATTATAAAGGTGCAGGTGTTGGTGCTTTAGGACGTTTTCACAGCGGCACTAACCAAACCACAGCAGCATACGGAACCGCAGCAAGCAAGATATTGATATACGGTCGTCAAGAATTGGATGATAATCTGTATTTGCAATATGCAATGAACAGTTATATGGATGAATGGTTTATGGGCAGAAGACGTCCGAAATACGGTATCGGATTAGTTTATGCTAACAAATATACTTCTTCTGACTTTTTGATTCCAAATCAGCCGTCGACTTTTGCGCACAGACTGGAAGCCGGTTATTACCATGATTTGGACTTTGATAAAAATTTTGAAAAAGTCATAAGCGGTGGTACTATGGGAACTACACGTTTCAGATATATGGCGCAGATTCACCAATCATTGTATGCATATCGCAACGAAGATAAATTAACCTCGTTTAATATAGGTATTTTATCCAATTTATCAGCTGCTTTATACGGTACTGGAGATACGCAGGTAATTGCTATGACAGGGCCCAATGCTTCTATGCAGTATAAAAGATGGATGCAGCAAATCGGATATAATTTTGTTGCATCAGATGACGAATCCCCAATGAAAAGATTTGATGCGTATCGTTATGGCGGACAATATATGTATCTGAGAGAATATTTAAAACTTTGTAAATGGCTCACTGTTTCATGGTTTGGCAATATAAATACAACTCACGACTCCATAACAAGAAAGAGATTGGTGGAAAACGCTTTCTATATATCAATCGGGCCTGATGATTTTAAATTTCATTTAGGGTATGATTTCTCAAGACAAATTTTAAGAACTGTTTTTGAAATAATGATGGATGCAAAAGGAACGCAAGTTGATTATAAAACTTTTGAAATAACACAGGATAAGAAGGCAAAAAAAGATGTTCTTCCGCCTGAGAGGACAAATCCTAATTTAGCACCCACACAGCCGGCTGTATTGCGGAGAGCTGTAGTTGAAAACGTAAAGGTAGTTGACGATGTTCTTTAATAAAAAAAAGAAACTTGTAAATAAAATAATTGAATACGGGAAACTGTGTGACAGAAAAAATTTCACACCGGGATATTCAGGGAATATTTCGGCAAGATACAGTTCAGGAATGCTTATAACCACATCAGGTTCTTCTAACGGTCACTTGTGTGAAAAAGAAGTTGTTTATACAGATTTTGAAGGCAAATCTTTTGAAAAAGGAAAAAAACCTTCGAGTGAAAAGTTTTTGCATATTGAAATTTACAAAAAACGTCAGGATATAAATTTTATAATACATGTTCACGCTCCGTATTTAAGCAGTTTTGCATCTGCGGGAAAGGATTTAACGGCACCTGTAATGGCAGAAAATGTATTTTATTTTGGCGGGATTCCGCTGGCAAAATATGCACTACCTTCTTCAAGGGAGCTTGTTGAAAACTGTATGAGCTATTTTGATAAATTTGATGCCATACTTATGGAGAATCATGGCTTTATAGTCGGAGCTAAAACAATGGAAGATGCTTATTTAAAACTGGAACTTGCCGAATCTTATGCACAAGTCGTTTTAAACACATATATTTTAGGCGGTGCAAAAATTTTAACTTCGGATGAAGAAAAAGAGATTCTGGCTTTGAGGGCTAAATAGGAAGGACATGTCGTGAATTATAAGATACTAGATATGAAATTCCATGGAGATGCAAGAGGACACTTAATATCTGCTCAGAAAGATGTCAATTGTCCATTTGATATTAAAAGAATTTTTTATATTTTTGACACCAAGCCGGGTGTAGCGAGAGGCGCTCATGCCAACAGAAACTCTGAGTTTTTGTTAATTGCGATTAATGGTAGCTGTAAGGTTAAAATAGATGATGGTACGAAAACGGAAATTGTTTCGTTGGACAGTCCTTCTAAAGGGTTATATCTTGATAAAATGCTTTGGAAAGAAATGTATAATTTTTCATATAATGCAATGTTATTGGTTTTAGCTAGTACTTTATATGATGAAACTGAATATATCAGAAATTATAATGATTATGTAAAAGAGGTAAGCAAAAAATGAAGTGGATTAAAAAAGGATTTATATGTTCTGCAGAAACTTTTAATTTACCCTGGTATAAAAAATATACAATGACTCCACTTCCATATTTTGCACAAGACGGCACTTTCCGTATATATTTAACAATGTGTGATGAAAATAACTATGGTAGAGCAGGTTATATAACTGTTAATCCCGAAAAGCCTTCGGAAATTTATGATATATCAAAAGAACCTGTTTTGGATTTAGGCGAAAGAGGGACTTTTGATGAACACGGAATTTTGCCTTGTTGTCTTCTGAAAGATAGCGGAAAATTGTATATGTATTATTCAGCATACCAACATCAGGTTTCTACTCCTTATACGATATATTCTGGTATCGCAGTAAGTGAGGATGACGGAAAAACATTCAAAAGGATGTTTAATGTTCCGATATTGGACAGAAGAAACGGAGAACTTTCGCAAAGAAGCGCAACTGAAGTTATGAAACAAGATGGCAAATATAAAATGTGGTATACGTCAAATGTCGGTTGGATAAATAACGGTGTTCATGAAGTTCCTAAATATGATATTAAGTATCTTGAATCTGACAGATTAGATAAATGGGATAGTGAACCGATTTGTGCAATTCCTTTTAAAAATGATGACGAGTACGGTCTTACTATGCCTCAGGTATTTTATGAAGATAATAAATATAAAATGGTATATTCAATTCGTTCTCTGGAAAAAGGCTATATTATGGGTTATGCCGAATCAAAAGACGGAATTCATTTTGAAAGACAAGATGAAAAAATGGAAATATCCGCCTCAAAAGAAGGTTTTGACAGCGAAATGATATGTTACGGAAAAACCTATTCATACAAAAATAAAGTCTATTTAGTATATTGTGGGAACAGATACGGACTTGCCGGAATAGGTTATGCCGAATTGGAGGGAAGTAAACTTGGCTAAGATATTTGTAACGGGAGCAGGTTCTGCTCAGTCAAACGGTGTTATTAATTGCTTATTAACGGATAAATCAGAAAAACTTGAAATAGTCGGATTGGGTTCTGACAAGTACGATTTGATGCTATCTCCGGCACACAAAAAAATCCTTATGCCTCATTCAACAAAAGACAATTACAAAGAAAAACTTTTAAAAGTTTTGAATGAAGAAAAACCCGATATGATTCATTTTCAACACGATAAAGAGCTTTTTATTGCAAGCCGTTTCAGAGAAGAAATTGAAGCAACCGGTGTAAAGATGCTAATTCCCGATAATGATACAATTGATACTTGTGTTCATAAATATAAATCCTGGAAAAAGTTTAAGGATTACGGGATAAAAGTTCCGGAAAATATAGTTATAAATAATAAAGAAGATTTAAAAAGAGCTTTTAAAGAATTAGGGAATAAAGAAGGTACTATATGGCTTCGTTCAATGTCAATAGGCGGAGGTGGTAAAGGAGCTTTGCCGACAAACGATTATGAAACGGCGGTTGATTGGATAAATAATTTAGAAGGTTGGGGGGATTTTGTTGCGGCAGAATTACTTACCCCCAAAACAGTAACCTGGCTTTCTGTTTGGTATAACGGAGAACTTATTGCTGCTCAAGGAAGAATAAGAGCAGGCTGGGCGCATGCAGCACTTTCGCCATCAGGTGTAACAGGTGTTACAAGAATAGGAGTTACATATTCCGATAAACAAGTTGATAAAATTGCACAGGATGCTTGCAGAGCTGTATCAAAAGTTCCTAACGGAATATATGGTGTTGATATGGCTTATGACGAAACGGGTGTTCCCAATCCTACCGAAATTAATATCGGAAGATTTTTTACGACAGTTGAATTCTTTGCGCAGGCCGGTCTGAATTTACCCGTAATTTTAAAAGACTTATGTTTACACAACAAAAAACCTGTTAATGCTCCTTTAATAAATCCTCTTTCAGATGGATTATTATGGTTAAGAGCTATGGATATTGCACCATTACTAACATCTGAAGAAAAAATAAAAGAGGAATTAATCATAGCATGATAACCGTCTCTAAATATATTGCAAAATTTTTAAAAGAACATAATGTTAATCATATTTTTGGTTTTCAAGGTTCTGCAATGCTGAAGATGCTTGATGAAATTGTAGATGTCGGGATTGAATATATTCAGAATTTCAACGAGCAGGCATCAAGCTTCGGGGCGGATGCTTATGGAAGAATAAACGGTATAGGGGCAGCCATTGCAACTTCCGGCCCCGGGTCAGTTAATTTAATCGGAGGTATTGCAAATGCTTATTTCGATTCTGTTCCGGTTATATTTATAACGGGGCAGGATTATTCTTCGGGAATATTAGCTCAAAACGGTGCAAGGCAGAACGGTTTTCAGGATATGGACATAGTTTCAATGGTAAAACCGATTACAAAATATGCAGTTCTTGTTGACAAAGCGGAAAATATAAAATATGAACTTGAAAAAGCATATTATTATGCGACAGAAGGCAGAAAAGGCGCTGTTTTAATTGATGTTCCGATTGATATTCAATTTAAAGAAATTGATGAAAAAAATCTGAAATGTTTTGAAAAACCTGTGGAAAAAGAAGCGGATTACAAAATTGATGAGGTAATATCATTATTAAATAAATCTAAAAGCCCGCTAATTTTAGCAGGCGGAGGAATAAGAGGGGCAAATACAATTGAAGAATTCAGAACCTTTATAAAAGAATCAAAAATTCCGGTTGTAACAACTTTGAACGGAATTGATACATCCGAAAATATAATTGGTTTTTCCGGTTTGTACGGAAATTCGGAAGCAAATCTTGCCGTTAAAAATGCCGATTTAATTATTGCACTTGGTGCAAGATTTTCTCTTAAGCAGATAGGCAAGAAAAAAGAACAATATAATACAAACGCTAAAATAATCCACGTTGATATTGATAAAACGGAAATAAACAGAACTTTTATGAATGAAGAAATTTCCGTAATAGCTGATTTAAAAGAATTTTTAGAAAAAATCAACAAGCAAAAATTAAATTTGAATATTAAAACTTGGACTAATCAAGTACAACACTGGAAAAATCTTTATAAAGATACAGTATGTGTATCAAAGAAATTTGTTGATCCGGTAAAGTTTGTGAGAGAAATTTCACAATATGCTGATAGCAATACCGTATTTACAGCAGATGTCGGTGCAAACCAGATGTGGGTTGCACAAGGTTTAAGGCTCAAAGAGAAACAAAGACTTCTAAATTCCGCAGGTTTCGGGGCAATGGGATATTCTTTGCCGGCAGGAATCGGTGCTTCATATTTAGCGAAAGAGGTAATAAGTTTTACGGGCGACGGCGGATTCCAGATGAATTTGCAGGAATTGAACACTCTTTCGTTAAGACGGAATAATCTCAAATGTGTAATTTTTAATAATAATAATCTTGGGCTGATGAGAGATGTTCAATCAAGATATTATAATAATCATTTTTATGGGAATAATGAAAAAGAATTTACCTGCCCCAATATAAAAAAGCTGGCTGATACATTTAATTTAAATTATATAAAGATTGAAACCGAAAACGATTTTCCGTTGTTAGAAAATGTATTTGATAACAATGTACCATACTTAATTGATGTAATTATCGATAAGGATACAATTCCGTTAAACAGATATGATGATGAGGCTTTAGCGAATGGTTAATATATTTTTTGACCTTGACGGAACTTTGATTAATTCTCAACAAAGACTCTATAATTTGTTTGTTGAACTTTGCCCGGAATGTAAAATGACTTATGAAGAATACTGGGAAATAAAACGTCAGAGGATTAATCAAAAAGATTTTTTGAAAAAGTATTTTAATTATTCTGATGAAAAGTGCAAAGAATTTCATAAACTATGGCTTGAAAAGGTTGAAGAATCCGAAAGACTTGATGAAGATTTTTTAGTTGACGGAGTTGAAGATATACTGAATAAATTATCACAAAAATACCGGCTTTATCTTGTTACTAACAGACAATCAAAAAGTTTATTGATTTATGAGCTTGAAAGGCTGAAAATTAAAAATTATTTTTGTGATATATTGGTTACAGAGCAAAAAAGAGCTAAGTCGAAACTCATACAAGGGGTTGTTAATTGTTCTCCGGATGATATTCTAATCGGAGATACCGGCGAGGATATAAAAACAGCAAAAGAGCTGGGCATTAAATCTATAGCCGTAAGCTGGGGAATATTGGACGAAAAAGTTCTTATGGAGTACCTTCCGGATAGAATTATAGGAAATGCGAATGAAATTGAACACTATTTTATATAATCAGGAATTGAAAAATGAGTGGGATAAATTTGTAGACAATTCCAAAAACGGTACATTTATGCTGAAACGTGATTATATGGATTATCATTCCGATCGTTTTCAAGATTTTTCTCTTATGTTTTACGAAGATAACAAGTTGATTGCCGTCATGCCGGCATCGGTTCACGGAGATGAAGTCCGTTCTCATGGCGGACTTACTTACGGCGGAATTATCTCAACCAGAAAGATGACAAGCCCTAAAATGCTTGAAGTTTTTGATTCTTTAAAAGAATTTCTAAAAGAAAATAATATTGAAAAGCTTTTATATAAAAGAGTTCCGTCAATCTACCATAATTATCCATCGGATGAGGATTTGTATGCACTTTTTATAAATAATGCAACAATCGTTCGCAGAGATATTTCAACGGCTATTTTGATGGAAGATAAAATTAACTTTAATGAACGCAGACGCAGAAATATTAAAAAAGCGATTAAGGCAAATCTGAAAGTAGTACAAAGTTTTGATTTTGATGGCTATATAAACCTTGTAAACGATGTTTTGAGTGCTTATCATGGTGCTAAAGCAGTTCATACAGGAGCTGAGTTAAAACTTCTGGCAGACAGATTTCCTGATGTAATAAAACTTTTTATAGCGGAAAATGAATACAAAGAAATGCTTGCAGGGGTTTTGATTTTTGATACACCTTTGACAGTTCACTCACAATATATTGCGAATTCTGACAAAGGTCGTGATATCGGAGCTTTGGATATGGTGTTTG
>CALYTW010000028.1 GCA_945487905.1 uncultured cyanobacterium | reverse complement strand
CTTATACGTAAGAAAGTTTCTTGTTGCCCGAGAATAAAAAAAGGACATTCATTAAGAATGCCCTTTTCTCTCTCAATCAATAATCCACTCAGCCCATGTATTTTTGATGTCGATAGTTACGGCCGGGTTTGCATTCCCTCCTCCAAATAATAATATAGGCGGGTCAACGGTTCGTGCTGGAATAAATTATAATAATCCGGTCAGGACAGTTCCTCAAGGACATCCGATAAATAATATAACCGTTCCGTCTCAGCTGGGCGGATGGGTGGTTGTTTCGAATGAAACCTTTTTACCTCCGCCACATCCTCCAAAACGGGCAAAATACAAATATTCTGACTTTGGAGATAATCGTCAATTTCACAAGAGAAGTTATTATATTCCATCTTACTGTATGCCTCAAAGGGAATTTTACAGCAATTATAACAACCCATTTTGCTCGCAGTACAAACCGTACGGCAGTAATATGTATTTAGGTTTTTAATTCGCCGGATTTTTAAACGGAGTCTATCATGTTGCTCCAAGTGAGGAGTAAATGGTATGATAGACATATCTTGTTATTGGGATGACAGAGGATATATTTTGGAGCAAAAATACATAGCCTTAATAGATTGCGACAGCTTTTTTGTTTCGTGTGAAAGAAAACTCAACCCTGACTTGAACGGAAAGGCTGTATGTGTAACTTCCGGCGAAAGAGGTTGTGTTATAGCACGTTCAAAAGAAGCTAAAGAAATGGGAATTCCTATGGGGCAGCCTCTTTTTATGGCAAAAAGAGACTTCCCGAAATGCATTTATATAACTGCAAACCACTCTGATTACAGCGATATATCTCATCAGGTTATGTCTGTTTTACGGGATATAAGTCCGATTGTCGAAGTATATTCGGTTGATGAGGCTTTTGTAGATTTGACCGGACTTTCGAAATTATACAAAATGAATTATTACAAACTTGCCGAACATATAAGAAAAAGAGTAAGGGATGAATCAGGAATTCCTGTTTCAATAGGCGTAAGCAGAACAAAAGCTCTTGCGAAACTTGCTTCTGACAAAGCAAAAAGTATGGAGTCACATATTTGTATATCCGGAAAATGCGGAATCCCCAGACTTTTGAAAGGAACCTCTGTTGATGAAGTTTGGGGAATCGGCAGGAGGCTTGCGCCTAAACTTCGGGGGTACGGGATTAAAACGGCTTATGAATATATTCAGAAAAATGATGTTTGGTTAAAAAGCAGGTTTGGAAAAACTGCATTAGAGTTAAAGTATGAACTTATGGGAAATCTTATAAATAAAGTTTCAAATAAGAAAGTTTTACCGAAATCTATAAGTAACAGCAGGGCATTTGAAGAATTTTCGAGCGATTTGAATTACATAAAAAACGAACTTATGGTACATATTCACGCCGCTTGCAGAAAATTGAGAAGGGTCGATTGCAAATGCGGAACAATAGGTGTTATGCTTAGGACAAAAGATTTTAAAGTATTTTATGACAAGCGTGATTTACCCATGACAAATTTTGAATTCGAAATTTCGCAGTCTGCATATCCGATATTGGAAGCTATGCACGATAAGAGTACACTGTACCGCAGTGTTGGAATAGTGCTTGAGAATCTTCATTCGAATGCAGATTCACAGCTGAATTTGTTCGACAAAAAAGGCAGTCGTAGGGAGAAAAATGAAAAGCTGGCCAAGAGTATAGATAAACTTGAGGAAAAATTCGGGAGAAATATAATTAAAACAGGT
Source organism: uncultured cyanobacterium (assembly GCA_945487905.1). Lineage (GTDB taxonomy): Bacteria > Cyanobacteriota > Vampirovibrionia > Gastranaerophilales > Gastranaerophilaceae > CAG-196. The sequence continues at coordinate 16,810 of CALYTW010000028.1, read as the reverse complement.
TTTACCAATAAAGAAATTCCAGCAAAGGCTGAGTTTTTAATTAAGCCGAATGAATGTAACGATTAAAATCGTATTCTTAAAAAAATGTTGGCAATTTATATTATTTGGGTTAATATATCTATGTCACAAATAATGTTTAATGTTTTAAGAGGAGTATATAAATGAAGAAATTATTGGCAATTGCAGCTTTGTCGACAGTAATGCTTACGGGATGTTCTTTAACGCATTTCGGAAAAGGTATTATAAAGGTAAACGGGCAGGTTATAACTCAATCCGAGTTTAATACTGCTATGGATAAAGAAATTAATAACTCTATGTTTAAGGCTTTTGGCGGAGCAAATAACTTTATGAAGTCTGATGACAACATTATGTACCTTGTCTTTAAAGAAAAAGTTTCCAGCGAGCTTATTATAAGAGCATTACTTGAGGATGAAATTCAAAAACGAGGTATAAAAGTTTCGGACGAAGATATTAAAAATGAGATGAAATCTATTATTGACAAGGTCGGTTCTAAAGAAGAACTCAGCAAAATGCTCAAACAAAGAGGAATTTCAAATGATGAATTTAACAGGGATTTAAAAACTCAAATTAAGATGAAAAAACTTATAAACAGTATTGAAAAAGTTAAAATTTCAGATGCGGATACTTTGCGATATTATAACGAACACAAAGACCAATTTAAGCATGATGAACAGGTCAGAGCATCTCATATATTAATTTCCTTTGATACATTGCAAATGATACAGGATATAAAGAAAAAAGATAAAGATATTTCTACTGAAGATATGAATAAAAAGCTTGAAAAAACCGCATCCGAGAAAAAAGCAAAGGCGGAAGCTATTCTGAAAGAATTAAAAGCTAATCCTGACAGGTTTGAGGAGCTTGCAAAAAAAGAATCTGACGATAAAGCCAGCGGAGAGAGAGGCGGAGAATTGGGGTTCTTTGAAAGAAAAACAATGGTTCCTGAGTTTTCAAATGTTGCATTTTCAATGAAGCCAAATACCATCAGCGATCTTGTAAAATCTCCATACGGATATCATATAATTAAAGTTACTGACAGAATCGAATCCGGTACTACCCCTTACGAAAAAGTTAAGGAAGAGATCAAGTTCTATATGGAAACAGAAGCTCAGATGAAGATTCTTAAAAATTTAACTGACGGATTAATGAAAACTGCAAAAATAGAATATCTGGACAGTTCATTTGATCCAGAAAACATCAGTAAAAAAGCTATAAAAGCACGTAGTGAAAGCAGTAAAGCATTAGATGGAGATAAGTAATGAACACAGCAACAATCGTAGGCAGAGCAGGTCAAGATGCAGAAATAAGATATTTTGAATCAGGAAAAGTTAAAACAACTTTTTCTTTGGCGGTAAACAGATGGGATTCAAAAACAAAAGAAGAAGTAACGGATTGGTTTAATATTGAGGTTTGGGATAAGCAGGCTGAATTTGCCGGAGAATATATTAAGAAAGGCAGACAGGTCGTTGTTGACGGAAGACTTTCGGTCAGCAAGTGGAATGACCAGTCAGGCGAAGAACGTGAGCGGTTTTTGATAGTGGCAAACAATGTAAGACTTCTTGGTTCAAGGAAAGATGCCGAATAAAGGGAGGTAAATGTATTAAGTATTAAGCGGTAAACGGTCGGAGAACTTAGCAGCAGCTGTTTTATTGCAAAAACTTAATCTCTAATCATGATTTTATCAGACTTAGTGGGTATAATTGCAGATGATTTGACCGGTGCAAATGATACTGCGCTTCAGTTTCACAAGAAAGGTGCAAGTACAAAAATATTGCTTGACAGCGATTGTGAACCAAAAGTTAAAGCAGGAACTGAAGTTTGGGCATTATCAAGCGAGTCCAGAAATGTTCCTCCGGATGAAGCAGTATTAAAGGTAAAAAAGGCGGTAAGCACTTTTACGGATAATTTCTCGTTTGATTATTTTTACAAGAAAATTGATTCTACGTTAAGAGGGCATATTGCACTTGAAACTTTAACAATGCTTCTTATGCTGGAGTATGATGCTGCAATTATTATTCCTGCATATCCGCAGGAAGGAAGAATAACCGTAGGCGGGTATCATCTTGCAAAAGGTGTACCCATTGGCAGAACAGAAATTGCTATAGACCCTCATTCGCCGATTACCGAATCTCATATACCTACACTTTTGAAGAGTCAACTCGGAGAAAATTCTGCCAATCTTGTAGGCGAAATAGACTTGCGAACAGTTATGAGCGGAGCAGGGCCGATTCTGTTTAAAATAAATGAACTTATAAAAGAGGGCAAAAAACTTTTGGTTGCGGATGCTACTTCTATAACTGATATTGAGCAGATAGCTCTTGCTATTAATAAATGTGAAAAGAAACTTTTGCCTGCGGGTACTGCTTCTACGGCTCAGGTTTTGTCAAAATATTGGCTGGCAGGAGTGGAAAAAGAAGAAGGTGCAGATTTTAATATTGGTAAGAAACCTGTGTTAATTGTCTCTGGCACGGCAACTCAGATAACAGCGAATCAGATTCAAAAACTGGAACAGTCTGATGATTTTGAAAATATAAATTTCATTGCTTTGAATACCTCGCAGATATTAAATGGCTTAAACAATGAGCTTGTAGAGCGGATTGTGAATAATTTGTCCGCAGGAACAACGGTATGTGTACATACATCAAATCTCGTTGCAAACTTTGACGGATTTTCCGAGGATTCTCTTAATGCCGAGCTTACAAAAGAAAAGTTTGCAAGTATGATAACGGATTATCTTGCTGTTTTGACACGAAAAGTACTTGAAAGGGTCGATGTAATATTGGTAACTCTTGGCGGGGAAACTTCATACAAGTGCTGCAAAGCAATTTCTTCAAATGAATTGCGTCTTATAGATGAAACAGCGCCTGCTATATCATTATGTGCAGATATAAATAATCATCGTATTATAACAAAATCAGGGAATTTAGGTTCTTCAAATACATTGTTGGATATTTTAAATTATATAAAACACCATGAATAATTATTCGGAAAAAATTGCAATACTGACGGGAGACCCAAACGGAATTGGTGCTGAAATAACCATCAAAGCGCTAAACATGCTCAACTTGCCATCAAGCAAAATTGTTTTGATATCAAACTCAAAAATTTTAAATACTTATGGTAAATTGGAAAATTCCTACGAACTTATAGATGTTGATTATTCCGGGAAAATTATACCCGGAGAAATATCAAAAGATGCTGGAGCTTTTTCGTATAAACTTTTGGAAAAAGCTTGTGAAATTAAACCGCAGTTTGTTGTGACAGCCCCAACATCAAAAGAAGCAATGCACCTTGCGGGTTATGAATTTAATGGTCAAACCGAAGTTTTGGAAAAATTGCTTGCTCATTCGGGACAAAAAGCCGAAATGCTTTTTGTGTCAAAAGATTTCAGGGTCTTGCTTTTAACCCGTCACTTACCGCTTAAAGATGTGAGCAAAATTCTAACTAAGGAATTTATTTTAGAAAAAGTTGAGCGTTTGAGAAACCATTTTCAAAAGAGGCTGAATATAAACAAACCGTCTTTTGCATTATGCGGTTTGAATCCTCATGCAGGAGAAAGCGGTATTTTGGGAAACGAGGAGAATGATGTTTTATCTCCGGCGGTCAAGGCACTCCGGGTTAGGGGTATAAATATAACAAATCCGATGCCTGCAGATACGCTTTTTGCAAAAGGAATAAAAAAATATTTAAGCGGAGAAAAAATGCCTTATGATTGCTATATAGCCTGTTACCACGACCAAGGACTTATTCCGATTAAGTCTGTTGCAATGGAAAAAACGGTAAATATGACAATCGGGCTTGATGTGTTACGGACTTCGCCTAGCCATGGAACGGCATTTGATATAGCAGGGAAAAATATCGCTAACCCCGATTCAATGATTGAAGCTATAAAAGCGTGTTTATACTGATTTTTATGTGTAATGATGCGGGTAATGCAAGAGTTATATATGCTACCCCTTAAAGACATCTACTATAGATTTGTTGTAATCGGGTCTAAGGATTCCTTTTTCGGTAATTATTCCGGCGATTAATTCGTGCGGAGTGACATCAAACCCAGGGTTAATTATATTCACACCTTCTGCACAAATGCGTTTGCCGTTGATATGCGTAACTTCTTCATGAGAGCGTTCTTCTATCGGAATTTCTTTACCAGACTTAATTGAAATATCAATCGTTGATAAAGGTGCGGCAATATAAAAAGGTATATTATGGTATTTTGCTGCAATTGCAACAGTATAAGTTCCTATTTTGTTAGCGGTATCCCCGTTCGCAGCGATTCTGTCTGCACCTACTACGACCATATCAATCATACCTTTGTTCATGAAATATGAACACATTCCGTCTGTAATGAGGGTTACAGGGATTTTATCCATAACGAGTTCAAATGTTGTGAGTCTTGCACCCTGTTGTCGGGGACGGGTTTCGTCTGCAAAGACTTTGATTGTATTATCTTTTGCATAAGCTGAACGAACAACACCGAGAGCCGTTCCGTAACCGCCTGTTGCTAATGCACCTGCATTGCAGTGAGTCAAGATTGTTGCACCTTTTGGAACAACTTCGGCTCCGTAATCACCTATTTTTTTACATCTTTCTATATCGTCTTTTTCAATTTCTATAGCTTTTTCGGTTAATTCTTTTATTAGTCCTTCTATATTAGAGGTTGAATTTTTAATAATTTTCTTCTGTTCCTCACAAGCCCACATAAGATTTACGGCTGTCGGACGAGAAGTTGCCATGTAATCGGTTTTTTCCATCAACCAATTTTTAAATTTATCAATATTTGAAAAATTATTTACACCCTCTTGCGCATAAAGAACAATTCCTTGTGCACCTGCGATACCAATAGCCGGAGCGCCTCTGACTATCATATTTCTTATTGCATCAAACATTTGCTGACCGCTTGTAATATCAACATACTTGTATTCGTACGGAATAATTGTCTGGTCGAGCATTTTGGAAATACCGTTTTCCCAGTATATAGGTCTGATTTTTGATTCAAAAGCCATCGTTACCTCCCTTTATCAATTTAATTAAAGTTTATCATGAACTTGTGTTTTAATAAATATTTTCCAGACCCTTCCTGAAAATGAGAGTGTATTCGGTCTTTTCTTAAAAAGTATAAATGAAGTATATATGGATGAACACGGCGGATTGACAGACGATAATCAAATAAAAGACGAACTTATTCTGTATAGGTTGAAATAAATCTATTTTATTTCAAAATCTACGGTCGTGTTTTCGTCATTTCCCTTTTTTATGCCTGATATAAGTTCATAAACATAAGCTGTTACCAATCCGGTAAAGCCGTTAAATAATGCACTTATCCCTGCCATAAATACAATAAGCATAAGCATTACTATTGTAGAACCGATTCCTCCTGCAAGGAAAAAACGCAAAAATCCCTGAGTATAAGAAGGTATAAGCCAGCCTAATAGCATACTTATTGGTGTATAAATTATTGCAAAAGCAATAAACGAAACAAAACCTATTAAAGCACCGAAAATACAGCCTTCTCTGATACTCAAAATGCCGATAAGGTCATTTTTCTTCAAATAAATAATTACAAATGCAGATAGGAAAAGAATTAAGGTAAAAAAGCTGAATGCACTAACATAAGGAATTACCGTAATAAAACCGAGTATTGCTCCTGCAAAAGCACTTAAGATGGCTAACTGTTTAAGTATTAATAAGTTCATTTTTGCTCCTTGTATTTTCTGTTTTCCATTTTCAATTTTCAATTTCACATTGCTTTACTTACGACACTTACGTTATTCGCTTGAAATATATCCGTTTAATGCTGTATGTGCTGCTATATACGGCGAAGCTAAATAGATAAACCCTTTTGTATTACCCATTCTGCCCTGAAAATTCCTGTTTTGAGTTGTGAGACAAACTTCCCCGTCTCCCAGTATACCAGCATGTACACCGACACAAGGTCCGCATCCGGGGGGTAAGATAGATGCATTTGCTTTTACAAAAATGTCAATCAAGCCTTCTTCCAATGCCTTTAAATATATTTCTTTAGATGCAGGACAAATCAACATTCTTACGTCTTTATGGACTGTTTTGTTTTTTAAAATTTCTGCGACAATTCTCAAATCTTCAATACGACCGTTTGTACAAGTGCCGACATAAACCTGATTAACTTTGATTTGTCCTAATTCACATACCGCTTTAGTATTGTCTACGGTATGCGGGCAGGAAACTGTGAACGGAACATCTTCTGCATTGATTTTAATTACTCTTTCATACTCTGCGTCAGAATCGGGAAGAATCTGCCTGAATTTATCTTCACGTCCGTGTTCCTTCAAAAAGGCACGAGTTTTTTCGTCAGCAACAAATAATCCGCATTTCGCACCCGCTTCAACCGCCATATTTGCAAGAGTGAATCTTTCGGACATTTCCATATTTTCAATTGTATCGCCCGCAAACTCCAATGCTTTATAAGTAGCACCGTCTGCTCCTATCATGCCGATAAGATAAAGCATCAAATCCTTTGCACAAACATCCTTTCTAAACTTACCGTTAACGACAATTTTAAAAGTTGATGGAACTTTTAACCAGGTTTTTCCGAGAGCCATTGCGACAGCAATATCTGTTGAACCCATACCTGTAGCAAATGCTCCCAATGCACCTGAAGTACAGGTGTGCGAATCTGCTCCTACAAGAACTTCGCAAGGGTTAACAAATGATTCTATTAACCTTTGATGACAAACTCCAGCTCCCGTATCCGATAAGACTGCACCATATTCTTTGGCAAACTCTCTCAAGACAAGATGAGTATTTGATAATTCTTTCCTTGGACTCGGAGAAGCGTGATCAATAAACAAAATTGAACGAGTCGGGTTTTTCAATTTTCCGCCATTAACTCCTAAACCGAGTTTCTTAAACTCCTGAACTGTCAATGGACCTGTGCCGTCTTGAACGGCTGCTACATCAACTTTCGAAATAACAAGCTCTCCTGCGTGTACATTCTTTCCGGAATGCTCTGAAATTATTTTCTCAACAAGCGTCTGCCCCATAAAAATCTCTCCTTCGTTAATACTAATATACCACAAATTTGTATGTTTATATTAAAATAATGTGTATGAGTTTTAGGGAGAGTTTAATGAATAAAATAAAGACATTTTGCAAGAGCAAGACATTTTTTTATATAATGATATTTTTTTTCGCACTATTTCTGGCAAGCTGTTCCAAGGACTATGACTATGACCTTTATGCAAGATTTATTGTCGGAGAAAACTTTTTTGAAAAAGGTGTTTTTAATTATCAAGACTTTCTTTCTTATGCTCCGACTCACAAATGGTTTGACCATGAATATGGTGCAAGTCTGATTTACTATTTATTTTTCAAATATTTAGGTGCTTTTGGTTTGGTTCTGATTCAGGCTATTACACTTTTCTTAACAGCATTTTTTGTGACAAAGATTCAAAGTGTACAAAAACATGCGTATCCTGTTACAATATCTTTTACGGCTCTGTTTTTGTTTCTTCTGGCACACCAAAATCCGAGTCTTATAAGATGCCACATGATGAGTTTTGTTTTCTTTGCAATGTTTTTGTATATTCTTGAAAAAACAAGAAATTATGATTTGGCAGGCAAGCCAACAAAACTAATCTGGTTAATACCTTTTCTTGTAATAGTATGGAATAATCTTCATGGCGGAGTCGTATCGGGACTTGGTATAATTGTAATATACGCATTTGGTGCATTTATTACAAAACAGGAGTGGAGAAAATACTTTAGCGTATTTGTAATATCAGTTCCGCTTTTGGCAATTAATCCTTACGGGCCGGAATATTGTAATTTTTTAATATCGGCTAACACGAAAAAGCGTGAAATGATTACGGAATGGTGGAATGTTTTTGAAAAAAGGCATATTATATACTATTATCCCCTATTTATTACCGGCATTTTTGCGTTTTTGCTGAATATAATTGAATTTATAAATAAACGCAAAATCAATGTAACAAAGTTTTTAATTTTGCTTGTAACGCTTTATCTCGGGACTATTCACGTAAAACTTCTTTCGCTTCTGCTTATTGCGGTGTTTAGCTTGTATTATAATGAAATAATTTCATTGTTTAATATCAGAAAAATTAGAGTTTTGGAAAAATTGGTATGTGCGGGAGTTATCTTATCTGCCTGTTTTATACCGCTTAAGCATCCTAATACATACAGAACGGATATAAATAAATTTCCTGTAAAAGAAGTTGAATTTATAAAGATAAACAATATAAAAGGTAATATTTTAACAGAATTTGGACTGGGAAGCTATGTTTCATACAAACTTTATCCGGATAATTTGGTATACATTGATGGAAGATACGAAGAAGTATACGATGACAAAGAGTTTGATAACCTTATGGCATTCGAACGAGGACAGGATGAATGGGAAAATGTCTTAAAAAACTATCCGACAGAAATTCTGTTGCTTCAAAAAACAATTCCGGTATATAAGACAATTGAAAAACTAAATGATTGGGTAAAAATATATGAAGGAAATCTTTGCGGAGTGTTTGTAAAGAAAAATAAAGCAAGAAAATTATATAAACAGCCGAGTGAAGATGTAGAATACTATCAAAAACTTGAATTTAAAAACAAGGGTTACTTCGGAAAAACAAAACAGGATTAAAATATGACAAACGGACTAAAATATACATGCTTATTTGGAGGCGGTGCCATTAGAGGTTTGGCTTATGTAGGTGCGGTAAGAGCGATGGAAGAATTGGGAATGGAATTTGATATCCTTGGAGGATCATCTGTAGGTTCTATTATAGCAACACTTCTTGCTTGCGGATATAAGTCTTATGAATTGGAAAACCTTTTTATGAAAGTTAATTTCGAACTGTTCAAAGATATTCATTTTGGACTTGGAAAAAACTTTGCACTCAGTAAAGGCGAAATTTTTATAGATTGGCTGAATGAACTGATATCCCGAAAAGCAGAAGGTAAAAATAAAAATAATTTAACATTTGCTGATTTAAAAAAGAATCTGATTATAATAACAACGAATTTGAAAACTTTTACTACACAAGAATTTTCAAAGTTTGCAACCCCTGATTTTGAAATAGCAAAAGCTATAAGAATTTCATCAAGTATGCCCGGGCTAATGCCTCCTTATAAGTACAACGGAGCGGATTTGGTCGACGGAGACTTGCAAAAAGCTTCTCCCATGTGGCGGTTATCAGACAGACTAAACGACTCTGATTCGAGAATACTGGAGTATAGACTTGAAGGGGAATGCTCGAATGAGGTTAAGAATCCGATGTCCTTCATTAATACTATATACAGTTGTGTAACGGATGTTGCAACTGCTTTTGTATCTGAAATATACGGTAGTAACGACAGATATGATTGTGTACGCCTCAACACCGGAAATATTTTCTTTGCAGACCTTAATCTTGATAAGGATTCAAGAAGAAAATTGATTGATAGCGGTTATGAGCAGACAATCAATTATTTTAAAGAAGTTTTACCGGCGAAGAAAGAAAAGCTTTGCAAAATGTATACCCAAATTTATAAATATTTAAAAAATGCTTATAAAGGCTTGAGATCCAATAATGTAGAAGAAGTTCAGTGGTGGTTCGGGGATTTGTTTACTCTGCTTTGTGAAAATAAGGAAATTATTGACGTAAATATTTATGAAAGAATCGTTAGTCTGAAAAATATGTTAATGGATTCTTCAGCAAGTTTTTTAATATTTTATACAAAGTTTAAAGACAGAAAATCTTTGGAAAAAGAAATGCAGGAAGTTATTTCTATCGTAGACAGCAGGATTGCTGATATAAAATTATATTTAAGTTATTTGGAAGTACCTAAAACTTAACAAAACTTAATAAAGGGGCAATTATTTCTTTTTTGTATACTTTATATATATAACTAGGAATAATTTTGTCATGACATACTGTAACCCATTTGAACAATTTAATATCGCATCGATGTTTGCGTCTGGCAATTATCTCAAAAATTGCTTGAATCAGACGTTTTTTGGTAATTTATGGGGCAGGTTTAGCGGATATTTTAATCAAAGCTTTTATGACAACGCTACAGACTATTTTATGACACCACCAATGGATGATAAAAGTATATTTAATTCCGGCGGAATAAATTATTCGCCTCAATTTACAATGCCGAGCGGATTTGATACGTTTACATTGTGCGGAAACAATAATACAAATTTGGGTGGTTTCGGAAATGCTTTTGATTGGAGCGGTGGTTTTTCTGATTGGGACAACTATGCCTTTAATGCATTTAACACATCAAATAAAAGAGCAAACAGAGTGTACACAGGTACATTAGCAGATTATAATGCAAATAAAGGCAAAAAGCTTGCCAATATTTCATCTGAATATACCCACTATTGCGCAGATATATCTGGAGGTAATAAACGAATAAACAAGAACAAATCGAAACCTTCTGATGGACACGGTGCTTGGAAAGGAAAGTGTGCGGCGTATGTAGGTCTGGCAATACAGGACAGCGGATTAGGAAGTTATCCTTACGCTCATGCTTATCAATTAGCGGATAAATTAAGAGGGAATCCTAATTTTAAAGAAATTTCTGTTTCTGGTACAGATTGGAAAAATCTTCCTGCTGGTTGTATACTCTGTTATGACAAAGGGTCACAAGGATACAGTAAGAACTATGGACATACAGAGATTACACAAGGAAATGGAACAGCGACATCTGACGGTACAACTCATAATATAAGAAAACCGGATGCGATATTTATTCCTGTGTAGTCCAAACGTATGATTTTACGGGATGTTTTTCATCTGAATGCAGGATTTTTGTTGCAGTATATATTAATATTTGTTAAGAGCTACTATATAATGTTATTGGTACAATCTTGACTTTTCAAAAGTCATAATTAAAACATAACTAACAACAAAATATGGGAGACTCAAGCTATGGGTATGGCAGCATCTCAAGCCAGATATTTAGCTCTGGTTGCAAGAAAATCAAATTGTGAATATGAAGGTCAGCAGATAAATCAAGCTAGGTTAAATCTTTCGAATCAGAGTGCAAATCTGTTCAATCAGATGCTTGGCTTAACTGTTCCTATTCCGCCGAGTACGCAGGATTTCACAACAACACAGTATTCGTACACTGACGGAGTCAACAGTTCCGTAATTGACAGTTGGAAACAGTTATCAGAAGCCAACCCTAACTATAACTATATTGTAAAAACACACTATTTTGCGGATATTTATACAGGTTCGTTGAAGAAAATGACAGATCCGCAGGTGCAGATGAGCAATGTAGGCGCTCCTGTTGCGACTAAAGTGCAGATTGACGCTGCTCTTGCGAATTTAAAAGTTAAACAAAATGATATGAATACCAAGTATGATCATTGGCAGTCAGTAAAGAAAACACAGGAGAAAATAATAGCAGATATTAAAGAGAATGCTAAACAGGCATTGCAAAAAGCTGAGGTAACTTCTGTAATTAACAATATTAGTGTCAACATCAATTTTCAGGGCGGTAAATATTATCGATATACTGAAAGTGCAGGTACAAACAGAGCTTATGATGCTTATGTGTTTGATGATGCCGGTAATTTAGATGTACAATACGAACCCGACGCAGCAAAAATATTAAAACATTTGTATGATATGACAGACTTGGGTGTAATTACCATAGATGAAATCAATGCAAATCTTTTGGCTCAAGACCCTTCATTTGCATTAATAAATGATATTTCAGAACTTAGGTATGACGGAATTTCGTTTACCAGTAAACAAGTAGATTTGTTAAAAACGTATGGTCTTGTTAAGACAATTGATACAAGTACCAGCACCTATACTGGAGATGAGTTGGTAGTAACTACAAAACAATTGGAAGCTATCAATTCTACGGACTTTTCCTCGGCAACAGCCATTATGAACGGATATCCGGTATATGCAAGCGGTAACTCCGATCCGTTAACAAAGTCATATCTTGATGCTATAGCAAATGCTCAGTTAGTTATTGATGCTGCTGAAGATGCATATTATGATGATTCTGTTAATCCTCCGACCGGAGCAAAAGTTGATTATGACAATGCGCTTGCTGCTTATCAAGCATTGAATCAGCCGAGCTATATAGGCAACTGCGAACTGACATATCTTGATTCTCTCACAGATGACCAGCGTACGGAACTCTTACAAGTTGTAAAAGATATGACAGCACAGGGTATTAACACCGATATACTTAACTGTTTTGATACAAATGGAAATTATTTGGGCGGAGTATATAGCTTCCAGCTTAACGGTGTAACGTATTATACGACTTACAAAAGCTTGATTGATGCTTATGCTTCTAATACAAGCAGTAACAACTATATCGATGCTCAATACAAAATGCCTTACTACAATGCTTCTTATATAAATACAAGAATTGATCAGGAGAGCAAAGCACTTCTTGAAACTGACGGTAACGGAAGATTTTCTTCAGTAAGGTTTGAAAATGATTCGGTTACATATACACTCAATATGGAAACGGTTACTGATGATGAAGCTTATCAGGATGCAATGAATCGTTATTATTACGAAAATGCAAAATATGACAAAATGATTCAGGATATTAATGCAAAGACCTCGATTATTCATCAGCAGGATCAGGAACTTGAATTAAGATTAAAACAGCTTGATACCGAACAAAATGCATTGTCAACGGAAATAGATGCGGTATCTAAGGTTGTTAAAGACAATGTAGAGTCTTCATTTAAGACCTTCGGCGGGTAGTTAAATAAATAAATAAAACAGGTAAATAATGGCTTACAAAAACGACGGATACTTGGTAATAGCAAACAGATACGGCTCAGCATCTTCGGATGCCAAGACCATGCTGTATGAAACATACGACAGGTTGAGAGACCTGACGGTGTCAGGTTCTGCATCTTCAGGAACTGGTTTTGAAATGGCAGGAAGCTTTTTATATCAACTTGCAAGCCTTTTTGCGCCTTCATCATTTATGACAACATTGGGCGGTACAAGCGCAATGAATATTCCCGGGACATCATATTGGTCAAAATATACCGGCGGTACAGGCGGTCTTACAGGTACATATTCCTCTTTTGGAGTAAACAGTCTGGGTAACTATTCAGGATTTCCGAGCGGGTATGCTTCAAGATTAAGCGGATATGCTACAGGCGGAGCTGCAGGACTGGGTAATTTTATGTACGGTTACGGTTCTTCATCAGGTTCGCCGACAGGTTTTGCATCAGGAATAGGAAGTATCGCAGATATTGCAAGTACTGCCGCATACGGCATAGGTACAGCAAACGGATACGGTCTCGGTGCATCAGGAATATTGATGCCTCTTGCAGGTCTTGTATCAGGTTGGGGCGGAATAATGACCGCCGCTGCACCATACTTAGGTGAATTCGGTTTACCTGCCATTGTTATGGGTAACTTAATGCAAGGTACGACTTCTGCAGCATTATCAGCTTATCAATCAGTATCAGCTAACGTACTTTCCAATGCAGATACAATTCTGTCACAAAAAGTCGCTAATATTGAAACTGTTTGTAAAATGCTTGATACTCAAAGTGATATCGTAAGAAAAATGCTGAAAGATGAAATGGAAGGTAACAGCAAAGAAATTGACAATCTGTAAATAATGGCACTAGGATACTAAGGCACTATGAAATTATGCACAATCGAACTTTTTTTAGAATATTAACAGATAACATATTTATAAACAATCCTTTTTGCAAGGCTATATCTGCATTTGTAAATTTTTGTAATGATTATAACGGTTACAGAAACAAAGATCTAAAGTTTTTGAATAAACTGCCGTTATATAAAAATGAACCTGAAATAAAGTACAAAAACAGGTTTATTTTTGACAGTTACAATGCATACGGGGTACATTCAAAATAAATGTTAATAAATGTAACAAAAAGCTTGAAAATAACGCAATTATTTGGATTCACATGTTTTTATATACATGTAGACTCAAAATGTATGGAGGACAGCTACCATGCGTGAAGAGCTACAGCAAACATATAAACGGTTAGTGAATTTCTTGAATTTTGCCCGCTCATTCTTTGTACGGAAAAATCCATTTAAAGCATTAGCTATGAGTTTGCTCACAAGCCTTAAGGAAATGCTTACAATCAGGCAGAAATTGAAAATGGCAAAGTACAGAGTAAACTATCACAAGCACCAGTTATACAAAATGGAAAGCTTGATAGCAGAAAGTAACGAACACACATTCCTTAAAGGCAAAAACTTGAACGAAACAAGATAAAACCAAAAGGAAAAGGATTATGGGATTAATCACATCCAGTTACAGAATGATGTACCTCACTGCGTACAAATTTTCATTAGAATCAAAAATCCAATGGATTGCAACCGCAAAAATGGAATTGGTAGCATCATCGGATGAAATATTAGCAATGGGTAACGATTTAGACCCGGAAAATCCTGCGGTTAAACAATTAGAATCAAGGAGAGATAAATTAGCGGTGTTGGAAAAACGTCTGGATGTTCAAATGCAGGAATACCAGAGTAGATTAAAAATGGTTGAGGCAGAACTTCAATCTTGTCAAGGCGCAGTCGATTCGGCTATTAAGTCGTCTTTCTCTTATCAGTTGTAATCTAAGTTGTAATTACTAAATCAACAGGGATGTCGTGCTCATTCGGGAAAATGGTTTCCACGGTGAGTTCTTTTGGTATACAAACAATCGTTTTGATGTTACTATTTTTCCCTAAAAATCTGTCATAAAATCCCTTACCGTAACCTAAGCGGTAATTGTCTTTATCAACGGCAAGAGCAGGAACTATGATAAGGTCTAATGTTGTATGTTTTTCTTGTTGGTCAATAGGTTCTTTAGTATGAAAGCACGATTCGCACAATTCTGTATTTTTATCATAACGACAGCACAAAAGGTTGTTTCCGTCAATTTTAGGAAGGTAAAAAGTTTTTGTTTTATCTTCAAGCAAACTTAATAAATCAACTTCATTTTTTAAGGGGTAAAAAATCATTACATTTTTTGCCAGTTTGTATTCTTCTGTTTTTTGAAGATTTTTAACCAAAACTGAACTTAACGATTTCATGTTAAGCTCTAACCTTTTGTTCTTTGCCCATTTTCTGATTTGCTGTTTATTATACAATTGCACCATGAGATGCGTCCTGTACTATTTTTGCGTACTTAGAAAGATATCCTGACTTAATTTTATTTTCTTTTGGCTTAAACTCTTTTCTTCTGGCTTCAAGTTCTTCATTAGATACCTTTAATTCCAAAGATCGTTTATTTATATCAATTTCAATAATATCTCCGTCTTTAATTAGCGCAATAATTCCGCCGTCTTGTGCTTCCGGACAAATATGCCCAACACAGATTCCTCTTGTGCCTCCGGAAAACCTGCCGTCTGTAATGAGTGCCGCTTTTGTTCCCAAACCAAGACCAACAAGTAAAGAAGTCGGTGCTAGCATTTCTCTCATTCCGGGGCCGCCTTTAGGCCCTTCGTAGCGGATTACTACGACGTCTCCTTCTTGGATTTTTTTGTTTTCCAATGCTTTCATTGCATCTTCTTCGGAGTCAAAACATTTTGCTTTACCTTTAAACTCGTAACAACTTTCATCCACGGCAGAAATCTTTATCACAGAACCCTCCGGAGCAAGATTTCCTCTTAAAATTCCGAGTCCGGGTTTTGTTGTGAACGGTTCGGAATATTTGTGTATAACTTTGTTGTCAACATAAGCCTCTTTTACTAAATCGCTTGTTTTATGAAGTGTTACCCCTTCAATATCTTCAAATTCATCAATATCACGCAGCAATATTTTTAACAGACCATTTACCCCTCCTGCCTGATAAAAGTCCTTCATTGTGTAGTCCGAGGATGGTTCAAGTTTAAGGATTTGATGAATCTTATGTGAAAGTTCTTCAAAATCGTCTAAAGACACCTTTATACCGGCAGCATTGGATATAGCAAGTATATGCAGGAAGGAATTCGTCGAACCGCCCATTGCTAAATCTGCTATAATAGCGTTTCTTAAATTCTTTCTGGTTAAAATGTCAAGAGGTTTTTTGTCTTTTTTTACAAGTTCGACTATTTGTATACCGCTTTCAAAAGCAATTCTGCGTTTATGCGACGAAACAGCAGAAGCCGTTGCACAGAATGGCAAACTCATTCCAAGAACTTCTGTCAAACAAGCCATCGTATTTGCTGTATAAAGCCCCTGACACGACCCTGCCGATGGACAAGAGGCTTCTTCCAATTCAAGCAGTCTTTCTTCGTTGATTATCCCGTCTCTATACTTTCCTACTGCTTCAAAAGAACCCCGTATCATTGTGAGTTTTTCACATTTACTTTCTCCGTCAAGCATAGGACCTGCTGTTACTACAATTGACGGAATATTTAATCTCGCAGCGGCAATAAGCATAGCCGGAGTGATTTTATCGCAATTTGAAAGCAAAACCACACCATCCAGCTGATGAGCGTTTGCCATAGTTTCTATACAATCGGCAATTAAATCACGAGACGGAAGGGAATATCGCATACCTTCATGTCCCATAGCTATTCCATCGCAAACAGCCGGCACTCCAAATATAAACGCCTGCCCCCCTCCTGAATGGATGCCTTTTTCAATTTGGCGTTCCAAATCACGCATGCCGATATGTCCCGGGACTAAATCTGTAAATGAACTGGCTATTCCTATATACGGGCTGTTTATATTCTTTTTGCTGACTCCTGATGCCATAAGAAGGCTTCTGTGAGGAGTTCTTGCTATTCCTTTTTTAATACTGTCGCTTCTCATTAATACACCTATAAAAAATATACAAACATAACCCCTT
>CALYTW010000027.1 GCA_945487905.1 uncultured cyanobacterium | reverse complement strand
AATATTAAGGAGAAAAACTTGTAGACGGAATCTGCAAATTATTCAAAAAAGCATAATAAAGAATTAATATAAAAAAAAAATTCAGAGCGGATGTTTAAAACATCCGCTCTGAATTTTTATCCGTATAACTTACACTGTTTCTTCAACTTTTTCTTCTTGATTACCCGCTTTGCGTTCAAAAACGAGCTTTTCTTTTCCTTCACCTTCAGAAGCATCAAGCTTAAGAAGAATTGTATCACCCGCTTGATAAGCATTACCCAAGATTTCTTCAGCAAGCTGGTCTTCAATCTTTCGCTGAATTAATCTTCTTAACGGTCTTGCACCGTAAGCCTCATTATAACCGTCTTTTGCCAAGTAATCTTTTACTTCGTCGGAAACTTCAATGCTAAGTTCTCTTTCAGACAATCTCTTGAACAAATCTTTCATCATCAAATCAACAATCTGCCTGATTTCTTCCTTGCTCAAATGAGAGAATACGATTATATCGTCAATACGGTTCAAGAACTCAGGTCTGAATGCCTTTTTAAGTTCCTCGTTAACAGTATCTTTGAGCTTTTCGTATTTATCTTTCTTTGCATCATCGGCATTTGCAGAAAAGCCCAATTTCCCTTGAGTTGTAATCATACTTGCACCGACATTTGATGTCATAATAATAATTGTGTTTTTGAAATTGATGTGTTTACCTTTTGCATCCGTCAAACGTCCGTCATCAAGAATTTGAAGCAGAATATTGAATACATCCGGATGAGCCTTTTCGATTTCATCAAACAGAATAACTGAGTACGGTTTTTTACGTACCAATTCTGACATGTGACCGCCGTCATCATAACCGACATACCCCGGAGGTGAACCAATAAGTTTTGCGGTAGAATGTTTTTCCATAAATTCGGACATATCTACACGAATCATATTGTCTTCACTGCCGAACACAGCTTCCGCAAGAGCTTTTGCCAGTTCTGTTTTACCGACACCTGTAGGCCCTGAGAAAATAAAGCTTCCTATCGGCCTGTTTGGTGATTTCAAGCCTACTCTCGCACGTCTTATTGCTTTAGATATTGCCGTTACAGCATCAGATTGTCCGATTACTCTTGCGTGAAGTGTATCTTCAAGCCTCATTAATCTTTCGGATTCGCCCTCCGTAAGTTTTGTAACAGGGACACCTGTCATTGTCGCAATAACCTGCGCTACATCATCTTCTGTAACAGTAGGTTTGTTTGCATCGTTTTGGCGTCTCCACTCTTCGGAAACCTCACGAATCTTGTCTTTCATATTAGCTTCATCGTCTCTTAAAGCCGAAGCTCGTTCAAATTCCTGATTTCTGATTGCTTCTTCCTTGTCTCTGATAATACCTTTCAGTTCTTTTTCAAGCTCTTTTCCTTCCGGAGAAAGCGTACAGAATTTGAGTCTTACTTTTGAAGAAGCTTCGTCGATTACATCAATCGCTTTGTCAGGCAGAAATCTGTCGTTAATATATTTGCTTGAAAGCTTTGTGGCAGCAACGATTGCATCATCGGAAATTATCAAATTGTGATGTTCTTCATATTTAGATTTTAGCCCCTTAATGATTTCTATTGTTTCATCGATTGTAGGTTCTTCAATAATTACAGGCTGAAATCTTCTTTCGAGAGCAGAATCCTTTTCAACATACTTACGATATTCATCGGAGGTTGTTGCCCCGATAACCTGAAGTTCGCCCCTTGAAAGAGCCGGTTTCAAAATATTAGCCGCATCGATAGCACCTTCTGCGGCACCTGCACCAATAAGGGTATGCATTTCGTCGATTACGAGAATGACATTTCCTGCTTGACGTATTTCGTCCATAATCTTCTTGAGACGTTCTTCAAATTCACCTCTATATTTCGTTCCTGCAATCAACAGACCCATATCAAGCTGTACAATCTTTTTACCGTCTAAAATATCAGGAACTTCATTGTTAACAATTCTTATTGCCAAACCTTCAGCTACCGCTGTCTTACCTACACCTGGTTCGCCGAGCAGAACAGGGTTGTTTTTGGTTCTTCTTGCAAGAATTTGTATTACACGTTCGATTTCTTTTTCACGACCTACAACAGGGTCAAGCCTTAATTCCGATGCCGCAAGGGTTAAGTCTGTTCCGTATTCGTCAAGACTCGGCGTTTTAACCTTGCTTCCGGAAGAAGATAAGCTTGAGGATGAGCTTCCGCCTGTACTTGCGCTTGCACCTGCCGTAGGTTTTGAATCTCCTAGCATTTTTACCACGTTGGTTCTAATTTTATTCAAATCGACACCGAGGTTCTCAAGTACACGTGCAGCAACGCCTTCGCCTTCTCTTATCAAGCCCAGAAGCAGGTGTTCCGTTCCAATATAATTGTGACCCAGCTGTCTTGCTTCATCCCATGAAAGCTCCAAAACCCTCTTTGCCCTTGGTGTAAAAGGTATTTCAACTGCAACAAAACCTGAGCCTCTACCAATTATCTTTTCCACTTCAACCCTTGCATCTTTAAGGTTTACGCCCATTGATTTTAATGTCTTGGCGGCGATTCCCGTACCTTCTCCTATAAGCCCCAAAAGAATTTGCTCTGTTCCGACAAAGTTGTGTCCCAGTCTTCTTGCTTCCTCTTGAGCTAACATAATGACTTTAATAGCCTTTTCCGTAAATCGTTCGAACATTTAAAAAATTCCTCTTCTCACTAATAAGATAAGTCTATTTTACAGAAAATATCACAAAGTTGCAAGAGGGGGGAAAAATGGATGTATGGAGGAATGCAGGAAGGGAGGGCAAATTTCCCCGCCCCTTAAAGGCTGGAGCTAGGGAGTAGAATACTCTGGATGTATGGATTTGATTTGCTATACCTCTATCCATCCGTTTTAATTATGACCCGAAGATTTCTCCGTCAAAATTTAGGCTTTTTGCTTCTTTCAAAAGCGGATAATCTTCAATATCATAAGTTTTTGCAAAGTTTATTGCCTCACTCCTCGCCATTTCCAAAATTTTAGAATCGTTGACAATATCTCCAATTATCATATCAGGAAGCCCACTCTGCCTTGTACCTAAAAATTCTCCCGGACCTCTAATTTGCAAGTCTTTTTCCGCAATAACAAAGCCGTCATTCGTTTGAGTCATAATGTCAAGTCTGGCCAGTGTCTCCTGTGACCTTGAAGACGAAGAAAGAACACAGTATGACTGAAGTTCGCTCCTGCCGACCCTGCCTCTCAACTGATGTAGCTGTGATAAACCAAACCTTTCAGCGTTTTCTATAACCATTACGGTTGCGTTAGGTACATCAACTCCTACTTCTACAACAGTTGTGGAAACAAGAATATCATACTCCCTGTTTTTAAACCTGTTCATAACGTCTTCTTTTTCGTCATTCTTTAGTTTTCCGTGCAAAAGTCCGACCTTAAACTCGGGGAAAACTTCATTTTCCCAAATTTCCTTTTCTTTTGTTGCTGCTTTTGCAGATAACGTCTCGCTTTCATCAATGAGCGGATAAACTATATATGCTTGCCTGCCTTCGTTTACTTCCTTTCGAATAAGCGATGCTATTTGTTTTCTTGAGTTCAACATTGTCGTAATAATCGGCTTCCTCCCCGCAGGCATTTCGTCTATAATTGTCAAGTCCAAATCTCCGTTCATCGTGATAGCCAAAGTCCTCGGAATCGGAGTCGCTGTCATGGTAAGAATCTGTGGTCTTTGAGATTTTTTGCGCAATGCAAGTCTCTGTTTTACACCAAATCTATGCTGTTCATCAATAACAATTGCACCCAGATTTGCAAAATTAATACTGTCCTGAATTAAAGCGTGTGTGCCTATAGCAATATCAATCTGCCCGTTTCTGAGATTTGTTTCGGAAGCAGCACGCTGTTTTTTGCCAATACTGCCTAAAAACAGTCCGACCCTGATTCCAAAAGGTTCAAGCCATTTGCTCATATTGTTGTAGTGCTGTTGGGCAAGAATTTCAGTTGGCGCCATTATTGCAGATTGATATCCGTTTTCTATTGCCGCAAGAAGCATAATCGTTGCAACAACAGTTTTTCCGCTTCCAACATCTCCTTGTAGCAGTCTTTGCATTGGCTTTGTCGAGTTTAAATCGTTCAAAATCTCATTTACAGCTCTTTGCTGAGCACCTGTAAGTTTAAATTGAAGCGAATTTATAAACCTCATTACAAGCCCGTCTTTCTTGATTTCCAAAGGAATTGACTGTAAATTTTTGTTGTTTTCTTCCCTCAAAAGAGCAAGTCTTAACTGTATAAGAAAAAACTCCTCAAACACAAGCGAAAATCGTGCAACATCAAGTTTTTCCTTGTCATCAGGAAAGTGAATCTGCCTTAGAGCATCTTTCTTCTCCATAAGGTGGTATTTGTCGACTAAATATTGCGGTAAAACAGTCTCTATGTCATTTCCATACAACTCCAAAACATTGTATATTGCTTTGCGCAATGTTTTTACATTAAGGTTTTCGCTCAGTGTATATATTGGAACAAGCCTTCCTATATTCAAATTATTCTCTGCCAAAACTTCATCATCCATGATTGAATATGTAGGCTTATCAAGCGTGAGCATTCCGTCATAGGAATTCAGCTTTACCGTTCCGGAAACCATAATTCCCGAGTTTTTAGGGAAATTACTTTTCATACGCTCAAGCACATATTTTGAAGCTTTTGCAGAAAAGAAATTGAGGCTTATACTCCCTGTTCCGTCTGCAATTCGAACCTTTATAACTCCCAAATTGCTTTTTGTGGTATATGCTTCAACAGATTTTATCCGACCGAATATAGTCGTATCAGTCCCTTCCTCTAAGTCACGAATTTTTGTCCTCGTTGAATAATCAATATGTTTGCGTGGAAAGTAATACAAAAGATCATTTGCAGAATATATCCCGAGTTTATTCAGCATATAAGCAATTTTTGGGCCAACGCCTTTAATATACGTTATATCGACCTGTGAAATATGTTTCTTTTCAGAAATTTGAGCTTCGCTCTGCGAAGAATCTATATACTCCGACTTGATTACAGACACCAGCCGTTCGAGAGATTTCTTTCTGGCAGGTGCAGTTTCCATATGATACCGCTCAAAATGGGCCAAAAGCGTTTTCCATTTTGGATTTTTGGGGTTGAGTTTAATTTCTTTACGCAAAACAGAACAAATAAACGACGAAAACGTACGGGTTTTACCGTTTATGTTGATATAACGGTGTTTCGCCTCGACCTCAACAGCTTTTTTTACCTGCTCCAAATTATCCATGTCTATATTATACAAAAGCGAGTGAAGTGAGTAAAGTGAGTATTGAGAGTTAGTCAGTTATATGAAATTAATACTGCATTTCGTACCCAATATTCCCGAGTTCAAGATCGGAATTAAATTCCTTAACCAATTCTGACGATATTTTCCAGTTAATCTTTCCATCAGGATATTTAATATAATGCTTCGTCGAACATAATGTCGAAACATAACTTGCATCTAAAATATTCATAAACGAGATGTCTATACTCATATTTTTGCACGAATGTTTGTCTATATATTTGTTTATCAATTCAACCGCATCCGCAGGAGCAACACTACGCACCTGTAGAGCCTCATTTTGGGGTAATAGTTGTAGCATGTATATTCCTTTTAACTCTATTTTTTACGGCATTTTTTGAAACAAATTTTAATGTTTTGTTTATAAATCCTCCAACAAGAGGAGAAAAAAGAACGTTTTGTATTGTCATTTCGTCATATAAAAGTTAAAATAACTATTAATTGAGGAGAATATTATGAAAAAGTTGTTAATAGTTTTGGCAATGTTATTGTGTTTGCCAGTTTTTGCGGATACAATGCCTTTTTATATGAATTCTGTACCTAAAACGGCAATAGGTGTTTATCAAACAGACAGCACCCTTACCTTGTATTCTCATCCGGATTCAAATTCGCATCCTATGAGGACTTATGAGTTTTCATACAATCCGGAAGATATGCCGAGCAATATGTTTGCAGTGCTTATTAACGAAAAAAAACTCGGTTTTTTATATGTAACCGACACGGAAGAAAACGGCTGGATAGAAGTTATCTATGATAAGCAAATCGGTGCGAGAGGATGGGTTCAAACCGAAGACAAGCTGCAGTTTCTCCCCTGGATAAATTTTTATAACCTTTACGGCAGAAAGTACGGGATTAGAATTCTCAAAGATACCCCAAAAGATTTGTATACATTGTATTCTCAATGTGAAGATAACTCGCAGGCAATTTCAAAATTAAATTATGTACAGAAAATTAAACTTACAAAAGTCAGCGGAAACTGGCTTCTTGTGACAGTTATGGATTTAGATAAAACTCCAAAATCCGGCTGGCTTAAATGGAGAGCAGGCGACGGAAAAATATATGCTTTTCCGAATGTAAAGTAATGGCACTTAGGAAATAGAGAAAAATAAAACACCCCCTGCTGTTTAACATAAGTTAATAATTCATCCATACAAAGGGTTGAAATAAGTATACACATGAATTATAATAGTATATATAATATTATATACTATTGAACTGATAAGAAAGGATTCTTAGCATGACAATATCGTTCAGCGGATTAGGTTCCGGTTTAGATACATCAAGTTGGGTTGAAGCACTTGTTTCTGTTAAACAGCAGAAAGTGACGGAGCTTCAAAGCAGTCTGTTGCAGGTTCAAACAAAAAAAAGCACGCTTTCTGAAACGAGAACAAGCGTTACATCACTGCGTTCGGCTATTGAAAAACTAACCGATAAAAAATTCGGCGGCACTTACGATTTATTCGGCAGAAACACAGCCATATCATCGAATGAAGAAGTATTTACTGCTACAGCTTCAAATGCTGCAATAAGACAGAGCTATAATATTTCTGTTGAAAAACTTGCTACAATGACCAAAGCAACTTCGAGAGGCAGCGCAAGTTCTATTGCCGACAGCGCCACACTTTTATCCAATATCGGTATTACAAGCGGTAAATTAACCGTATATGTTGACGGCGTAAAACAAAATATTGATATTGAAGAAGGGGATTCCGTCGGAGCTTTGATGACTGATTTGTCAGCAATAGGTGTTACAACTACCATTAACGAAAACGGAATCTTAAAACTGGAATCGCAAGACCCTAACAAAGATATTTACATCGGTTCAACTACAGATACAACAAATTTGATGTCACTAACAGGCTTGTCAAGGCAGGAAGACGGTACTTATCAATCCTCAATTGCACTTTACAAAGCAAGCAAAGCATCTGTATTAACCGATGCAAATTCCGGATTTAATACTCAAATTACCGAAGGTACTTTTACAATAGGAAATGCCGTATTTAACATAACTTCTTCTACAACTCTAGACAGTTTGATTAACAGCATTAATAACAACGAAGAAGCTCAGGCAATTGCTCACT
This sequence comes from uncultured cyanobacterium, assembly GCA_945487905.1. Classification (GTDB taxonomy): domain Bacteria; phylum Cyanobacteriota; class Vampirovibrionia; order Gastranaerophilales; family Gastranaerophilaceae; genus CAG-196. The sequence continues at coordinate 11,323 of CALYTW010000027.1, read as the reverse complement.
GGGACGATACCACAGGCAAATTGTCTCTAACTTCCACAAAAGAAGGTTGTACATACATAAATATAGAAGCGGGAACTAGTAATTTTACGGATGTCATGGGGCTTACGGAAACAACTAGAGACGGTGAAGGAAATATTTTGACAAGCGTTATGTACCTTGACACACAGGAACTCGGTCAAAATGCTGTATTTTCAATAAATGGAACTCAAATGACCTCCACATCTAACACTATTAGTTCTGATATCTCCAAGATAGCGGGTGTTACCATAACCTTGAAAAGAGCAAGCACTGAAGATGACGGAGATTTGACTTTGAGCGTTTCTAAAGATTCCGATACATTGAAAGATGCTGTTAAAAACTTTGTTTCAGCTTATAACGATGCAATAAAACAAATAGAAGACGTTACGGCAAAAGGTGCTGATTTACAGAGAGAAACATCACTGAAAAGTTTGAAAAATACATTAAGAAATTATGCAAACGGCGGAAGTTCCTCTAACAGCGGTACATACAGAATGCTTTCACAGATTGGCATTTCTACCGCCGCAGCAGACGGAAGTAACCTCTCTATAGATACAGACACACTCCAATTTGATGAAGATGCATTCTTACAGGCTCTCGAAGAAGATCCTGCATCCGTAGAAGCCCTGCTGGGTAATGACACAGGCATTCTTGCTCAGATGGAAAATGCCGTTGAAATGTCTCTCAATGCTGTATCAGGTTTCTTTGATGTTAAAACTACATCTCTGGACAAAGAGATAACTAAGACTGAAGAAAAAATTAAAAAACAGCAGGAACAGATAAGCACGTATAAAGCACAATTAGAAAAGAAATTCAGTGCAATGGAAACAGCGATTTCTAAAATGCAGCAGAATTTCAGTTCGTTCTTGTCATAAACTTAATTATTATAATAGGCTGAGTTTTTACCGTCAAAAGTTTCAACAAACTTGATTTTATTGTCAAGTTCGGCATTCGGGCTTTGTTCTTTTGCCAATTTCAAATATTTAAGTGCACTCTTAGTATCGCCGAATTTTTCGTATATATCTCCAATTCTGCAATACAAATCGTATGACGGTTTTGAAGAATGTTCAAATGCACGCTTGTAATACCTTAGAGCTGAACGATAGAGCTGTCTTTTGTAATAAAACTCACCAAAGTAAAAATAAGCATCCGAAAAAGACGAATCAACACCTATTGCTCGTGAAAATCCGCCTTTTGCATAACGGTCTTTACCGATTTTATCGTATAAAATTCCGAGTTTTACTGGATAGACAGGATTATCCGGGTTTACGTTCTGCAAAATTGAATATATCAAAAGAGCATTTGTCATATCAGAGTTCACTTCGCCATCTTTTAATTTTAGTGCATTGTGATAATACAATTTTGCCTTATCATTCAGTTCACTTTCAGAAAGATTTTTGTATTCCACAGGTATGGAATATGTTAGTCCACCCTTGTATGCACATTCTGAAGGCAATGCTATAAGAAACAAAAAAAATATTAACAGATATATTGTGGAAAGTCGTCGCATAAATTCGTCTTAATATTATATAATAATTCATTGTATCAAAAAAACTTTTAAGGGAAAATGTATTGAAAGGAGTGCTAATTTTGAGAGAATTTACTTGTCTTGCAATATTCGTGATTGTATCAGCAGTATTTGCAGTTATAATGATTGCACTGGGATTTTTATGCCAGTACAGGAAAACTTCTCCAGTTAAAAATTCCACCTATGAATGCGGAATCTCTCCTTTTTCAGATGCAAGAATAAATTTCGATATTAAGTATTTTAATTATGCAATATTATTCCTGATATTTGACATTGAAACAATTTTCCTTTATCCGTTTGCTGTTTCGATTAACTCATTGGGGCTTTTTGCAGTTATAGAAGCGTTTTTGTTTATCGGAATTTTGCTTTTTGGTTTATTTTTTGTTATCAAAAAAAAGTTTTTGAGGTGGATATAAATGAATGTGATTATATCCTCAATAGATTTTATTCTAAATTGGAGCAGAGCAAATTCTTTGTGGCCGTTGACTTTTGCAACATCTTGCTGTGGTATCGAAATGATGCAGACTGTTGCTTCAAACAATGATATTGCACGTTTTGGTTCAGAGGTTTTTAGAGGCTCTCCGAGACAGGCAGATTTATTAATTTGCGCCGGAACAATAACTCATAAAATGGCTCCGGCTCTTTTAAGATTATATGAACAAATGCCCGAGCCAAAGTATGTTATCGCAATGGGAGCTTGTACATGCGGAGGCGGAATGTTTGCTGAAAATTCATACTCGGTCATTCGAGGAATTGACAAAATTATACCTGTTGATGTTTACTTACCGATGTGTCCTCCTAAACCGGAAGCTTTATTAGATGCAATAAAAGAACTGCAAGATAAAATTAAACAAGAGACTTTGCTTGAAAGAAAAGTTTTTACGGACAATCACATTTCCGGTCTGAAAGAAGATTGTGGAATGCTGATTGAAAATGATTTTAGTATTACAAATCGAAGTATATTAAATAACAAAGGAGGTATCAACATGGATCTGGAAGAACTTAAACGATTGCTTGGAAATAGTGAGCTTATTGACGGGAAAGTGGTTATAAAATCAGATTTGGCAAAAACTATTGATTTTATAAAAAACAATTACGGTTTTAACATTTTAAAAGAAATTACAGCCGTTGATACAACAAACGGAATAGAACTTTCATACAGACTGTATTCCGTTGAAGATGAAGAAGAAGTTATTATTTCAATTGTTGCACAAAACGAAGCGGAAAGTATTTCCAAAATTTTTGATTCTGCTGTCGCTGACGAAAAAGAAATCTTTGACATGTTCGGTATAAATTTCATATGAAATGATGAACTGGAAAGGCTTTATATGCCTTCGGACTGGAAAGGACACCCTCTGCGAAAAGATTATGAATACAAAGATGAAAGACTGAATTGGAATGACTAATATCGAAACACTCAAGTTAAATTTAGGACCTCAGCACCCGTCTACACACGGAGTGCTAAGACTTATACTTGAACTTGAGGGAGAAAAAATCATTTCCTGCAAGCCTGACGTCGGTTATTTGCACAGAGGAATGGAAAAAATAGCGGAGAAACTGACGTATATACAGTATCTGCCAATGGTTGACAGGATTGACTATCTTGCGGGCTTTTTTTATTCGGAACTTTTGTGTGAAAATATCGAAAAAGCTTTAGAAATTGAGCTTTCCGAACGAGTTAAAGCAATTCGTGTTTTAATGCTCGAATTAAACAGGATTGCTTCGCACCTCCTCTGGATAGGGGCTTTTCTTATGGATTTAGGCGCTGTTTCGCCGTTCTTTTATACTTTTAGGGAAAGAGAATTAGTACTTAAATATTTTGAAAAAGTTACGGGTCAGAGGATGATGAATAACTACTTCGTTTTCGGCGGAGTAAGGAGAGATATTTTTGACCTTGGTGATGTCAAAGATTTTCTGAAAATTTTGAAAAACAAAATCAAAGATTATGAAAGAATAATCGACAGAAATCCAATTTTTAAACAGAGAACAATAGGTAAAGGAATCCTAGAGCCTGATATCGCATTTAATGACTCAATTACAGGAGTAAATTTGAGAGCAAGCGGAGTGAATTTGGACTTTAGGACAAAACACTGCCTCTACAAAGACTATGAGTTTAACCCCGTGGTTTTGAACGGCAAAGACTCATTCAGCCGTTATCGTGCCAGAGTTCTGGAACTAACGCTAAGTGCTTCGATTATTGAACAGACAATAGAAAAATTGGAACAAAACGGCGAATTAAAACAAACTCTTATCAAACCTTTAGGTCTAAAGCTTCCGGAAGGAGAATATTATTCTGAAATTGAAGCGCCAAGAGGATTGGCAGGTTGTTATATTAAATCAACCGTAGAAGAAAGACCGTACAGACTAAAATGGAGAACGGGTTCTTATTATGCCGTAAATCTTTTGAGAAAACTTCTTAAAGGAGTATATTTGAACGATGCTATAGCCATCGCCGGTTCCTTGGATATAATTTTGCCGGAGGTGGACAAGTAGTGAATTATTTGTACTTTTTATATATAGAATTTCTCGCTAAACACCAAATTCCGCAAATATTCGGAGATATTACATTTTACTGTATTCCGATAACAATTATATTTATTGCTCTTTTGGTAGTGGTGCTTGCTCTTGTGCTGGTTGAAAGAAAGATGCTGGGTTGGTTTACACAGAGAAAAGGCCCGAACAGAGTCGGTTTTTGGGGAATTTTGCAAACTGTTGCCGATGCATTTAAGCTTTTATGCAAAGAAAATATAACACCAAATGCTGTTGACAGATTTTTATTTAACCTTGCTCCTGTAATAATGTTTACGCCGGCTTTAGTAGTATTAGGGCTAATTCCTTACAGTGCTGAATTTACTTTCGCAAATTTTGAAACAAATTCTTTAATATATATTGTTTTTGCAGTTCTTCCGGTCATGAGTATTCTAATCGGTGGATGGGCAAGCAACAATAAATATTCTCTTATGGGTACAATGAGAAATATATCGCAGGTTTTGGCTTACGAGCTTCCTATGGCATTTTCGCTTTTAGGTGTGATTACTTTGGCTTCTTCAATGAACCTCGGTAAAATTACCCTTGCTCAAAACTCTGCAAACGGCATTTTGGGGTGGTTTTGGCTTCCTTGCATAATCGGATTTGCGGTAATGTTTATCTCAATTCTTGCTGAATTAAACAGGTGTCCGTTTGACCTGCCCGAAGCTGAAAGTGAGCTTATTTGCGGTTATAATACCGAATACTCGGGAATGAGATTTGCACTTTTTTATCTGGGAGAATATTCTTTGCTCTTTGCGAATGCGCTTTTCTTATCCGTACTGTTTTTAGGCGGATATCTTTCTCCGTTTGGAAGATATCTTTCTACAATGTTATTTGCGGGACAATTCGGAGAAATACTTTTATACTTTGAACAGGCGTTTTGGCTTATATTAAAATCATTTTTTATAATTTTTGTCATAATTTGGATTAGAGCTGTTTTCCCGAGAATGGCATCTTTTGATTTGTTGAAATTCTCGTGGACATTTTTGCTTCCTGTTTCTATTCTTAACCTGTTTTTAATGGTTATTTTGAAGTTTATAACAGGAGGTGTCTATGCTTAAAAATATACGTGGATTATTAATAAGTATGTTTACGGTATTCAAGCACCTGTTTATAAGACCGGTAACATTAGAATATCCCGAAAAGAAAATCGTTCCGCCTGAAAACTTTAGAGGAAAACCCGTATTAGGAAACTGTATAAAATGTATGACATGCACGAGAGTTTGTCCTTCCGGTGCTATAAATATTCAGAAAAACACATTCAATATAGACTTGAATAAATGTATTTTCTGCGGAAATTGTGCATATTACTGCCCGATAAATTGTATTAAAATGAGCGGAGAATATGAACTTGCCTCCTCTGATAAATCAGATTTGAATTTGGTGTATGATATAAACAAAACGGGAGAGAATAATGTATAAAGAAATTATTTTTTATTCTGCTTCTTTTTTAATTCTGCTTTTCGGAATTTTAACAATATTTTTCAGGAATATTTTTTATTCGCTTATTTCCGCAATCTGCGTCTTTTTTCTTGCTGGGATTCTATTTTGGCTTTCTGGTTCGGAATACAATGCGGTAATTCAATTTGCCGTATACGGTTTCGCCGTACCTGTTATCTTAGGTTTGGGAATAATGTTTACAAGAAAAGGAAAAGAAGAAGAAGAAGAAAAAACTGCTTCTGCTTCTAATTTAAAAAACATTCTGTTATTTATATGCGGTCTTTTTATTCTTGCGGTCGTTTATCTTGTTTTAATATCTTTGACCATTTTTCCTTACGGATTTAATTTGGAAGCAAACCTTCAAAACGGCATTAATACATACAATAATTTCAGAATTTTTTCAAAAGGACTTTTTATAAAGTATGTTTTTGCTTTTGAAATAATATCAATAATCCTTACTATCACAGCTGCGGGATTGACAGTATTGAAAAAGAGGAGGAATGTATAAATGGCAGAAATTACTCTATATCATTATCTTGTTATTTCACTCTTGCTTTTTATAATCGGTCTGGTTGGTTCCATTATGTGCAAAAACATCATTAAAGTTTTGATTTGCATAGAATTTATACTGGCAGGCGTTAATATAAACTTTGCTGCATTTGCAAATTATTGCGGAGGAGCTGAAGGAGACGGGTTTGTTATGATTCTTTTCTATACGGGAATCGGTGCTGTTGAACTCGCTGTTGCAATTTATATATTCTACTTTATGTATTCAAAAAAACAGACAGATAATGTTTATCAATATGGAGATTTGTAGAATTGGAAGAATTAATTTCGGATAACATATATTTAATACTTTTGCTTCCGCTTTGGATATTCCTGATAATAATGCTTGGGCGATTCTTCTCCGTATATGTAAATAAAGCAATAATTTGCGGATTAAGCCTTTTTGCATCGCTTTCAGGTGCAATAAGTTCGCTTTGGCTATACGGAATATTTACTCCCGATAAAGTATATGAAAGCACATTTCCGTTTATTAAAATTAACGATTTTATCATTTCCTGCGGACTTCATATAGACAGAATAGCTCTTATTTTCGTTTCAACCCTTTTTATAATAAGCTTTCTGGTTCAACTGTTCAGCATATCCTATATGAAGAATGAAAAGAAGGAATACAGATTCTATGCGCTTCTTAATCTGTTTAATTTCGCCCTCGGAAGTCTGTTTTTCAGCCCGAATCTGTTTCAGACCTACGTTTTTTGGGAAATAGCAGGACTTGTTTCATATTTGCTCATAGGATTTGACTATCTGAAACATGAAAAATCGCTCGCTTCAAAGAAAGTATTTTTAATAAACCGAATCGGAGACACCGCCTTTCTTGCCGGAATAATTATGTGTTCTTACATAATGTATGAATATGCCCCTTGCAAAAACCTTGCAGAACTTTCGTTTTTTGATATGAATACTATATCAACCCTTGTTTCTGTGTATTCTTCACACTTTTTGTTTTTAATAATCTGCGGACTGTTTATAATCGGAGTTGTTGTAAAATCGGCACAAATCCCATTTTACCCGTGGCTTCAGGATGCGATGGAAGCCAAACTTCCGGTAAGCGCACTTCTCCATTCATCCACTCTAGTAGCACTCGGCGTTTATTTGATTATAAGGATGACTCCATTTTTAACACTTTCGCCATCAATGCTAAAGCTTATTGTCTTAATAGGACTATTAACAGCTTTTGTTTGTTCTTTATCGGCTTCGGTACAAAGTCATCCCAAAAAAGCCCTTGCGTATTCGACTTCAGCACAATTCGGACTTATGTTTTTTGCAATCGGAACTTTGAATATAAAAGCCGGGTTAATACTTTTTGTCGCACACGCACTTATTAAATCAATGCTTTTCTTAACACTTCCGGAGGAAAATGAAAAATGGGATTTGACAAAATTTATTATATTTGTAATCGGCGGATTGTCTCTTTCGGGGATTATTTTATCGGGCTTTTGTTCAAAAGAAATATTCGCCTGCTCTTTAGGTTTAAGAGGAATGACAGCTCTTGCAATAATATCGTTGCTCACAGCTTTTTATATATCAAGACTTACTATTGTAATTATGAAAACCAACGGGCTTGAGAAAAAAAACGATACAAAGACGGAATATCTTTCGATTATAGGATTGTTACTGCTTAATATCTTATTCTGCATTTGTCTTGCAAAGTCGGAGTCATGCAAAATTACCATGCCGTTTTTAACAGCTGTTTTCGGCATTTTAATTGTGTTTATCCTTCATCTGAAAAACCTGCTTGTACAAATGTCTCATACATTTCCATCCTGCTATAATGGATTTTATTTGGATAAATTGTATATGACCACAATTTTGGATGTTTATAACAAAATTGCAGAGATATCGGCTAAATTTGATATAAATATTTTAAGTAATTATAAGCCGGCACAAGTTCTGGCAAGAACTGGGGTAAAGATAGCCTCGTTTGTTGAAACATATATCATGAACGGAATGGTAAAATGTATAACAGTCTGTGCTAAAAAACTTTCAACGATTGATTTAAGAATCCAGACAGGAAATATACAAAGATATAACTTGTACGCATTTATAATTCTTACGGCAATAATTGTATGTCTGGTAATTGCTGATTTAACTATTATTACGGGGGGAGGACAATAATGGATATTCTGGTTTCTATACCATTTTTAATATTTTTACCGATGCTTGCATCACTGCTTGTTATGTCGCCATTATTTACAAACAATGAAATTTCAATAAGGCGTTTTACAAAAAGTGTTTGCGGATTTCATCTTTTATATTCGGTATTTTTGCTTGCTATGTTTAATCCTTCCAATCCGCTTACGAGTAATATAAGCTTTTTCGGGACGGATTGGATTCAGGCATTGGGAGTACAATTTGCATTTAAAATCGACGGAATAAGCTTGGTGTTAGTGCTTTTAACATCATTTATCTTCTTTATGTCCGCTATTTCAAGCAAAATGAACATAAGAAAAAATCACAAATTCTATTATTCAATGCTTTTACTTTTGATGTCTGCGGTTTTGGGCATTTTTACATCAAACGATATGTTTGTATTCTTTATGTTTTGGGAACTAGAGCTTATTCCTGCTTATTTTCTGATTGGCGGAGATTTTTCTCTTGAAGAAAATTCGGAAAATAAAAAATCCGCAATGAAATTTGTTCTGTTTACATTTTTTGGGAGTATGGTAATGCTTTTAGGTATATTAATGCTCCATTATTACAATTATTATACGACACAAACCCTGACGGCTTCGTTTGACAATCTTTTTGTAAACGGAATTCCGATGGGGATACAAATATTTATTTCCGTATGTTTTTTGATAGGTTTTGGTGTAAAATTACCGATAATTCCTTTGCACAGCTGGCTTCCCGATGCACATACAAACGCACCGTCTCCGATAAGTATGATTTTAGCTGGTGTAATGCTTAAGACAGGTGCTTACGGTATTTTGAAGTTTAATTATCAAATTATGCCCGATGTTTTCCGAATAATAGCACCGATTCTTGCAATATTTGCACTTATTAACATTATTTATACAGCGTTCGTAGCTTATGCTCAAACGGATATAAAACGAATCGTTGCATACTCAAGTATTTCAAATATGGGGCTGATTCTTCTGGGACTTTGTGCTTATAATTCAATCGGACTGAATGCTTCCGTTTTCCATATGATTGCTCACGGACTTGTAACAGCAGGTCTGTTTATGATTTGCGGAATCGTTTATATAAGATGCAAAACGAGAGATATAAATTCTCTTGGAGGAATCGCATCAAAAATGCCGAGACTATTCGGGTTTACTACCCTTATTGTAATTGCGTCCGTCGGGATTCCGCTCTTTGCACCTTTTATCAGCGAAGTTTTAACCATAATATCGGCAATGTTTTCCGAGCTTGGAATGATATTGAAAATAGCATCCGTGCTTTCACTACCGCTTTTAATAATAAGCTCCTGCTATATGCTCAAATTTCTTCACAACAGTTTTATGGGAGAATCTCAAACCAGATTTGAGAAAATTAATGATATTACCGTTCATGAGTTTGTTGTATTGGGTTCAATAACAGCACTATTGCTAATTTTTGGTATAATTCCGAATGTACTTTTGGGAATAATAGGATAATTATTTATGATAAACGATTTTTTTAATATATTTCTTCCGCAAGGCTGTTTAATTCTTTTTATATTTATACAGCTATTTTTGGGGATGTTTCTGTCTCCAAGAAAATACAAACATTCAAGGTTAATTTCTGTAATAGGGATTTCTTTGAGTATTATATTACTTTCAACCGTTCAGATTGAACCTCAATATTTCGGGTTCAGAAATTCTGTAATGTCTGACAGTTATACATTATTATTCCATTTTATCATTCTGCTTTGCGGATTCTTTGCGGTGCTTTTGACAAAAAATCTTATAAAAACAAGCAGACAAAATGCGTTTACTTTTCATGCATTGTTGTTAACAGCAATTTTAGGAGCTTTGAGCGTTGTTTCCGCTAACGATTTTTTGACATTATTTATATCAATCGAGCTTATGTCATTCCCAACTTATTTTATAATTGCTTTTGCTAAAGGATATTATTCAAAAGAAGCAAGTTTTAAATATTTGATTACAAGTGCTGTCTCAACCGGCGTGTTTTTATTCGGAGTTTCGTATTTGTACGGAATAACATCTTCCTTAAATTTTTCTCAAATATATGAAGTAATGACAGAAACAGAACCATCTCTTTTATATTCGTTTTCGGGAATCATGATTATTTTCGGCTTAATTTCCAAATTATCTGTTTTTCCGTTTGCAAATTGGGTTATAGATGTTTATAAAGGAACAGAAACCTCGATTCTTGCGTTTTTATCAACAATTCCGAAGGCTGCGGTTTTCGGGATTTTATGCAGATTGCTTGTGTTTCCGCTTTCATACAGTTTTGAAATGTCATTCGGAATCGCAATAATTGCTCTTGTGACAGCTCTTTGGGCGAACACTTTTGCAATAAGAGAAAACAATGTTAAGGCAATTTTGGCATGTTCGACCTCTGCGAACGCTTCATATGTTCTTTTAGTGGCAAGTCTTGTCTCGGTTTACAATTTATCAACGGTCATATTCTATCTTTTATGCTATACAATTATGAACCTCTCTGTATTCGGCTTCTTGAATATAACAGAGTACAACGGAATTGGTTTTTATACCGAGGATTTTAAAGGCCTGTTCCACAAAAACCACTGTTTATGTATAGCTTATGCTCTTTGTATCATAGGTCTTGCAGGATTCCCGATTACCTCAGGATTCGTTGCAAAAATTTATCTTTTCTCAGCAATTGCAAATTCAGGATTAATTTTTGCACTGTTTTTACTTGCACTTCTGCTTTTGACGGTTGTGGCTCTTTTCTATTATTTGAAACTTCTTGTTCCACTCTTTGAAAAAACAGAAACGGGCATAAAAATTTTGAAAGCTCTGTATTCGCAAAAGTTTGTTCTTGTAATCACAGCTATAATAACCGTTTTGATAGGTGTTTATCCCGAAAAACTCATCGAGCTTTGCAGATTTATTGCGTATAATATATAAATTAAAAGATATCTTTGTTTGTCATGCTGAACAAGCCTAGCAGATGATGTAAGCATAAGCGATATCCGTTTAATGTGAGATGCGCTTCAGCATCTTACCAATTTTCAGATAAGTCTTTAAATTCCGGATTCATTTCCTTTATTAAATTTATCTTCCATTTAATTTTAGATACAATATCTCAAATTAAAATACAGGAAACGGGATGTATAAT
>CALYTW010000026.1 GCA_945487905.1 uncultured cyanobacterium | reverse complement strand
TGTTTTGCTTCGCAAAAGCACTCCGCACTGTCTTGAATTATTGGCAGTTCGAAAATCTCCATTCGTTAAGTTTTGCTATTGCAAAACAGCTACTCATTTCGATTTTCTCACTTGGACGGCGTTCCGTTCGCTATTGCTCACTCCAGCCTTGCCAAAATCCGCTCTGCCGCCAATCCGCTTTTCAATCCGACAAAAAGACCTCGCTTAACGAGGTCTTTTTTGTTATTATTCATAATCTCTTACTTTCTCAAAAAATCAGGTATCTGAATTTCATTAAAATTAGTCATTGTAGGAGCTTTTGGTGCAGAAGAATTGTTAAATGCTCCTGAGAAAAAGTCTACCGCACTAATTGAACGATTTTCAACCTTTTCGTCAACAAGCATTTGAGATTTTAGTTCAAAACCGGTCGCAATAACTGTTATTTGAATTTCACCCTGAATATTCTCATCAACAACAGCACCAATTATAACTCTTGCATCATCAAGAACTGCATCATTAATTATGTTTGTAGCATCTGTAACTTCGTGCAGTGTCATATCCGGCCCGCCTGTAATGTTAACTATAACACCTGAAGCACCGTTGATAGAAGTTTCAAGGAGCTGTGAATTAATAGCAATTTTAGCAGCTTCAATCGCTCTGCCTTCGCCAGTTCCACGTCCGATACCCATCAATGCAGAACCTGATGCCTGCATTACGCTCTTAACATCCGCAAAGTCTACGTTTATTAGACCGGGAATTGTGATGATATCTGAAATACCTTGGACACCTCTCAAGAGAACTTCATCAACAACAATGAATGATTCTTGAAGTGAAACACGTCTGTCAACAACGTCGAGTAATTTATCATTAGGTATAACAATAAGTGCATCAACGCATTCTCTAAGTTTTTCCAAACCCTGTTGTGCTTGATTTTGACGTCTTTTACCTTCAAAAGAAAACGGTTTCGTAACAACACCAATTGTCAAAATACCTAAATCTTTAGCTATTTTAGCAACTATAGGAGCGGCACCGGTACCAGTACCTCCGCCCATACCTGCAGTAACAAACACCATATCAGCGCCTTCAATAGCTTGTGTTATTTCCTGCTGTGCTTCTTCAGCAGCCTTTTCGCCAACCTGAGGCTCTCCGCCAGCACCAAGTCCGTTAGTTAACTTAGCGCCAAGCTGTATTCTATTCTTGCAGGTTGATGTATTTAAAATTTGCAAATCAGTATTCATCAACCAGAATTCAACACCGGTTAAACCGGACTTAATCATTCGGTTAACGGCATTTCCTCCTCCTCCGCCAACACCGATTACTTTAATCTTTGCAGGATTAATTCCGGGTGCCGGACGAGCGATTTCATCCGAAGATTGTACGCTATATCCGTAATTAGTCTGAGGTTCAGCCTCTTTTCTTCCAAAAATATCAGGTCCTAAATTGTCCACGATTTTTCCTCTTTATTTTAAACTATACTAATAACAATATATTAACATACTATTTTAAATAGAAAAAATTGTAAAGTTTTTTGGGGAAATTTTTGCCGTTTGTTAAGATAAATTAACATGTCCAAAGGGTTAATTCTACATGGTTTTGGCATGGATATACGCTTTTCTTAATCCCTTCAAGGTTAAGTTTATATCAACATAGTCAAATTGTCTTGTCATATACTTTGAAACAAGTTCGCACTGCCCGCCTGTTGCATATATAACAGCTTTTTCGCCCAATTCTTTTTCGCATTGAGAAATCAATCCTTCTACAGCACAAGCTTTTCCTCTGACAACACCTGATAATATACAAGTTTCAGTTGTATCTCCTATTGCTTTTAAAGATTCTTTAACGGTTATTAAAGGAAGTTTCGACGTATAGCTGTTTAATGCCGACAATTCCATATTTATACCTGACATAATAATTCCACCCAAAAAAGTTTTGTCTTTTGAAACAATGTCAAATGTAACCGCAGTTCCTATATCAACAACAATTACCGGTAAATTATATTCTAAAACCGCACAAGTATTTGCTATTCTATCAGAACCTATTGTCTTAGCTTCTCCGGAATGAAATTTTAAACCCACATTACAATCTGAATTTAAAACAAAAACTTTTGTGCGAAAAATATTTTCACAAACTTCTTTAAAAGATGTGGTTAATTCTTCAACAACCGAAACTATTGCACATTCTTGGATTTCAAAACCTTTTAATGTATCTCTCAAAAGTTTTTCATATTTGTATTGGGCGAAATTTTTATCGGTAATAAATCGGAATGTTTTTATCAAAACCTCTCCTTCAAAAACTCCGAGTGTAATATTTGTATTTCCTATATCTACAGCAAGAAACATATTATTCCCCGTAATTAGCAAGCGTTTCATTTAGAATTTTTTTCATTTCTTCACGAACTATATTCGGCTTTTTAACTTCACAAAGGTTGTCATATCGAGCTAAACGTGGTAAAAGCATCTCGGGCGTTTCCCCAAAATTTGAAATTACAATGTATTCGGGAAGGTGGTTGTCAATAATCTTTTCATGAGGCCGAATCTGGTATCTTGTAGCCAATCCGCCAGTAAGTTTGTATACAATTTCTTCGTTTGATTTTATTATCCCGAATTTTTCTTTCGTTACTTCAATACACGAAAGTCTGTCAGATGAAATTTTTCTTTCCTTATTATTGTGCCATATGTGAAAATATTTTTTTCCGTTTTCTTCTATTATACCAATAGGACAACACTCAATAGTACTGTTAGTCTTTAACATTAAACGTACTTTTTTTCCTTCGCTTGCAGCACCTTTGAACATTGCTTCCGCAAAATTAATTGTATTTTCATTTACTCTTTCTATCGTTTTATTGGAATATTTGCTGAGTTTTGTAATAAACTTTTTGAATTCCAGATTTGTTTTTGTCGGTAAAGACGCAATTGAAGATGCCTGAAGCATTTGCAACAATTCGTATTCTCTGTCTGTTAAATTCATCCCAAAAGGCAAATTCACAATTACATATCTGTTGTGAATTTTTTCAATATGTATTCCGCAATATTTACAAGTAGCTATATATTTGCTAATAACGCTATTGTTAAAAACAGGTATTTTTTCATCTTTATTAAGCTCTTCAATCAGTTCCGCCATTGTATATTCATCTTCCATAAGTTTTAAAAATGTTTTTAAAACCTGAGTGGACGACTGGTGCTTTTTAATTGCTTCGGAATAATTTTTTCTATTCATATAAACTTCTCATTTCTTTAAGCTTTGAAACAATAAAATCTCTAAAGTCTGAAGGTTCTTCAACAACACATTTTGAACCCAAAGATAAAACTCTTTGCATAGCAAGAAATTTATTAAAATATTTTCCCCCTATTAACACCCCTTTATCATCTTTTTTGATAACGGATTCTTCCTCGGTCAAATTTTCATGTTCAAAATCTTTCAGATAAAATTTTATTTCAACCAAATCTGCATCCGTCTTTTTTTGAGTTATATTTCTGGAAACTATCGACCTTATGCCTTTGCAGTTCAAAACTATTGAATCGTTTCTGTCAAAACTGTAGCAAAGAAGATATAGTTTATCGTTCCTGAAAACAAGCTTTTTTGCCATAAGCTTTTTTAAACAAGGTTTTTTTTCGGTAGGTTTTTGATACATCAATTCAACCGTATTTTGGTGTTTGCAGTCTATATCCAAATCGCTTATCATATCTATATCGTACCTTATAAGAGGGGATGCCCCGATAAATTCTTCCCTTATTTCATCATCATAGATAAAATTTGATATTTTCTTTATTAATTTGTCATATTCTATTAGCAATGGTATATCAGTACGATGTTTAATTTTATTAAAAAGTTTTCTTACAACTTCAATATTCTCTTTCTTTAAATTTAAAGTAAAAGGATGTCTGTTTAATACATATTTAAAATTGTTTTTTTGAGTAGGTCTGGAAATTTCACACCCCATTGACCTTATAGTATTCAAATCTACTCTTATAACATCATCCGGCTGGGATTCTTCCATAATATTGTATTCAAGGAACTTTTCTCTTATTTCTTCCATAGATTTTGGTTCAATCGCCAAAAGTCCTATCAGAGCAATAGCTCTGACCCCTGTTAAAGAAATTTGACTTATATCTGATTTTTCTCCTGATAATATCACCGCTATCCCTCTCTAGCTTTATTATTGACATAAATTCAACAAATATTCAATAGTTTTTTCACAGTAAAAGCTATCTTCCGCACTGAATGGAAAAACTTCTCCGCCAAGAATTTTTTTTACTTCTGAAACTTTTTTTTGTATTTGACCTCTAGGTATACAATCTGTTTTTGTAACTACTGTTATTACAGGAAGATTATATGCTTCTACCCATTCCCTCATCTGATAATCGTTTTTTTGAATCTCATGTCTTGCATCTATAAACTGAATCATAGATTTTATCTGTTTTCTGTTCAAAAGATATTCTTCCAAATACTTTTGCCATTTCCCCTGAGCTTCTTTAGAAACTTTTGCATAACCATATCCAGGTAGATCAGCTATCATAAACTTGTCGGAAAAATTAAAAAAATTAATAAGTCTTGTTTTTCCTGGGGTATTTGATGTTTTAGCAAGTTTTTTGTTGTTGGAAATCATATTTATAAAAGATGATTTTCCAACATTCGAACGTCCGAGAAGCGGAAATTCAGGCAATACAGAATCCGGACATTGAGATAATTTTTCTGCACTTATAACAAAATTTGCATTCAAAGATTTCATCTTAAAATTTCACTTTTCTCTTTATTTTTAGCTTTATACGTTACAAGCGAAAGCAAGTTGTACAATTTTGGATTATTTACTACCGTTATTTGAGCTCCGTCTTTGGTCAGAGCGACATCACATGACGGCTTGTTTTCGAATAAATTTCCTGATTGCAGGCTTACTATCTGAATCCAGTTATTCTTTAATACACTCAGCGGTTCACGCAGAAAAATTTCAAATGTTTTAAATATATTCATCTGATTTTCACTTCTAACTTTATAACAAATATTGTATAATATTTCATTATAAATGTAAAATTTAAAAAATGAGATTTTTTGGGCTTTGTCCCAAGCATAACGAAAATATGAACGACAGAGATAAAAATTTTATAGAAGGTTTTAAAAATTATTTGAGTGTGGAAAAGAACTTTTCTTCTCATACTCTTACAGCTTACTGTTCCGACATTGTAAGTTTTATACTCTGGCTTGACGGGGAAGACTGTACAAAAGTTGATTTCAATAAACTTCGTGAATATCTTTATTTTATACAAAGATTTGATTATAAAAAAACAACTGTTGCCAGAAAAACAGCTTCCATAAGAACTTTTTACAAATATTTATTCAGGGAAAGATATATTGAAAATAATCCTTCAGTTTCATTATCAGCACCAAAAAGACCTAAGTCTCTGCCTAAATTTCTTACACCCGAGGAAGTTGAACAAATTTTGGATAATGTCAAAATAGAAACTCCTTCAGGTTTCAGAAACAGAGTTATAATAGAACTTTTGTGGGCAACGGGAATGCGTGTTTCCGAACTTAGCAATCTCAATTTCGGGGATTTAAACCTTGAAGAAAATGAAATAAGGGTTTTCGGTAAAGGAGCTAAGGAAAGAATTGTTTTAATCTCTCAAAGAGCTAAAGATTATCTGATTCAGTATATTAACAAAGCGAGAAAATTAATCGTTTCTCCTGAATATAAGGTTGAAAAACCTGATGAAAACAGTCCCTTATTTATTAATAACACTGGTTTTAGGCTTCAAAATCAAACAATAAGAAATGTTATAAACGATGTAGTAAGCAAAATAGAATTACCTAAAAAAGTTACACCGCATGTTTTCAGGCACAGTTTTGCGACCAAGTTAATCGAAAACGGAGCTGATTTAAGGGTCGTACAGGAACTTTTGGGTCATGCCGGCATATCTAATACTCAAATTTATACGCATATTTCCATGAAGCATATGCAGGATGTTTATGATTCAGCACATCCTCACAGTTGATTTTATAGACTTTGACTCAACAACATGGACAATTTGTTGTATTAATTTACAATTCTACCTTTGAACCATCAGTAAGTGAGGCAAAATCAATGTCCAATGCTTTTGCTATTTTTTCAAGTAAATCAATTGTTTGCGAAACCCTGTCGCTTTCTATATTCCATATTGCATTACGACTTAAACTTTCAGGCCTTTATATCAGCTTCGATTTTTTCGAGAATTTCGTCAAGGAGTGAGGAATCTTTGATTCCGCCCTGAGCAAAGTTCGGTCTTCCGCCTCCGTTTGCACCTGTTGCACGGGCGATATCTCCGACAATCTTACCGGCGTTTATTCCTTTAGAAATAAATCCTTCTGAAACCTTTGAAATGACTAATTTTGCATTCGCAAGCACAATAATGCTTTCGCCAAGCTTGTTAGAAAGCAGGTCTACACCGGTTTTCATAGCATTTCCGTCAAGACTGTCATCAACTTTTGAGATAAATAATTTACCACCTTCAATATCCTGTGCTTTTGAAACGAATGATGCAAATTTTCCTCTTGCGGATTCTTCCTTTACCTTTGCGAGTTCTTTTTGAAGTTCTCTATTTTCTTCTGCAAGTTTTTCAACTCTGTCAAGAATTTCGCTAGTATGAGCTTTAAATTTTGAAGCAAGTGAATTTACAACTTGTTCTTTTTCGTTCAAATATTTTAATGCAGCATCGGAAACAACAACCTCAATCCTTCGTGTACCTGCTGCAATTGCACTTTCGGAAACGATTTTTGCAAGCCTTAAATCGCCAGTATTACGGGCATGAGTTCCGGCGCAAAATTCTTTTGAAATGCAATTATTGTCATAACCAATATTTACTACACGAACAACATCCTCATATTTTTCGCCGAACAAAGCTGTCGCACCGGTTAATTTTGCCTGTTCTATATCCATAATGTCCGTATGAACTTCGAGTTTTTTGGCAATCCAATTGTTCAAAATATCTTCCGTTTTTTGGATTTCCTGAGGTGTCATTGCTCGTGAGAACGTAAAATCAAATCTCATTCGGTTTTCTTCAACCAGAGAACCTGCTTGCTTAACTTCATCTCCGACAACTTTTATCAAAGCCGCCTGTAAAAGGTGGGCAGACGTATGATGTACCCTAATTTCTTCACGTTTGGCAATATCTATTGCAGCGTGAACATCATCGCCGACATTAATTTCGCCATTTATAACCTGACATCTGTGGACAAACAGTTTATTTACCTTGAATGTTGTTAAAACTTCGGCTTTCAGAGTTTCGTTGGTTAAGTAACCGCTGTCCCCTATTTGCCCACCGCATTCAGCATAGAAAGGTGTCTTATCCAGTACAACGTCAACGTATCCTTCGCCGTCTATAAGTGCAAGGATTCTTCCTTCCGCTTCGTTCTTTTCATAACCCAAAAATTCAGTTGAGCCGACTTGTTCTTCAACTTTCGCATACTTAATATCGCCGGTTACAGAAATCTTTGCAGTTGCAGCCTTTGCTCTGTCTTTTTGCTCCTGCATAGCTTTTTTGTAGCCTTCTTCGTCAACATTCAAATTATTTTCCTGCGCTATTTCCTTTGTAAGTTCAAGCGGAAAACCGAATGTATCATAGAGTCTGAATGCACTTTCGCCGTCAATATCTTTCTTTTCGGTTATAAATTCTTCAAGAAGTTTATATCCTCTGTCGAGGGTTTTATTAAAGCGTTCTTCTTCTGATTTTATAACATCTTTGACTTTTTCCTTATTCTTAACAAGTTCAGGATACGCTCCGCCGTAGTTTTCAACTACAGTATCAACCAGTTTGTGCAAGAACGGCAAGTTCATACCAAGAATCTTGCCGTGTCTTAATGCACGACGAAGAATCATTCTAAGAACATAGCTTCTGCCTTCGTTTCCTGGAATTACACCGTCAGAAATTAAAAAGGTTACACATCTTGCGTGGTCTGTTATAATTCTCAAGGAAATGTCAGTTTTTTCTGATTTTTTATATGGAACTCCGCTCATTTCCGAAGCTTTGTCCAAAATTGGGCGTAAAAGGTCTGTTTCAAATGTTGAAGCGACTCCTTGACAGACCATTGTTATACGTTCAAGTCCCATACCCGTATCTACATTTTTCTTTTCAAGAGGAGATTGGTTTCCTTCTTCATCCTGATAAAGTTCAGTGAATACAAGATTCCAAATCTCAACCCAGCGGTCGCATTCGCAGGTATCTATTCCGCAATTCGGGTGCCCGCAGGAATATTCTTTTCCCAAATCATAGTGAATTTCTGAACATGGTCCGCAAGAGCCTGATGCTCCGGGAGGTCCCCAGAAATTGTCTTTTTTACCTTTTCTTTTTATTCTTTCTGCTGGAACACCTATGCTTCTCCAAATTTCAAAAGCTTCATCATCAGTTTCAAAAATTGTTATCCAAAGTCTGTCTTTATCGAGTTTCAAAACTTCGGTCACGAATTCCCATGCCCATGGAATAACCTCTTTTTTATAATAATCGCCAAAAGAAAAATTCCCGAGCATTTCAAAAAAAGTATGGTGGCGTGGAGTTCTTCCTACGTTTTCGATATCGGAATCCTTACCGCCAGCTCTGGCACACTTCTGGCAAGAAGCAGCTCTCGGAGGATTATATGGAGGCTTTGTAATTCCCAAAAACATCGGCAAAAATTGGAGCATACCTGCTGTTGTCAATAAAACGGTCGGATTATCAGGTACAAGGCTTGAACTCTCCACCACTGTATGTTGTCTTTTTTCTTTGAAATAATCTAAAAATAATTGTCTGATTTCATTTCCTTTTAGCATAATTAAATCCCTTAAAATATCATACGGATTTAATTATACAACAAAATGTGTATTTTGTTAGTAAATTTTTAAATAATTGAGAATGCGGGAAAAGTCGAAAAATGACTTGTGTAAGCTGGAGTTGAATAGCAACTTATTAACGCAATTTTCGAACTTTTTCCGCATCCTCAGTTTTGACAGACATGACTTTTTGATTCTTTTCATTAAAAATATCATACAAACGTATGAAATTTTTTTATTACGTTAAAAAAATACCCCAAAAATACCGATAAAAGTTAAGGAAGGACGGTAAAAAATCTTGTTTAACACGATGAATACAATTCGCCCGAGACCATATCCTCAAAGAGGTAACGGGAATTATAATGCAGGAAATGAAGGTGCTGACAAAGACGGACACAACGGTAATGCTCAAGACCAGCGTCAACAACAGAACCCTCAGATAATTGCCCGTGGTCGTGCGGAGGATGTTCAACAGCAGGTTCAAGTTCAGCCCAGACAGGCAGTATATTCTCCGGCTGTAAATGCTTATGCTCAAAGTGCTTATTCTGCAAATGTTCAGCCGATGACAAATCCGAATTACCAACTTCAGGGAAGACAAATTAACCCTCAGCAGTATCAAGCTATGAGTTCCGGCTATCAACCGCTCCAACAGCAAGCTTCACCTGCTTCCATGCCCGCTCAACAGCAGGCTATGCAAAGAAGCAATAAGATAAACATTGCCCAAATTCTTAAAGATTTCAGAAATACAATGAAGGCAATTGCCACTCCGGAAGATTTGGAGCAAGAGGTTAACAGATATCTACAAAGCGTGGAACAGCATGTTAAAACCACACAGCCTCAAGTAAATCTGATTCAAAGTAATTTGAAAATAGCAGCTTCTATGCTGGACAAATATATATCGGAAACCCTTAACAAAGATTCCAAAGTTGTTCAAAATTGGCTTGATGCTCTGTTTTTACAACGCATAAATTACAGCTATGACGAAGAGGATGTTAATCCGAATTTTCTGGTACAATTTCCAAGTGACGAAGAAAGACAGGAAAAACAACCTCAGCTTCAACCTCAGCAACAACAATCTCTAAATACGTCTGTGCCGGACACTCAGGTGTCTAATCCGGCAGTACAGCAAGAGAATCATGATGAACAGACAATTGAAATTGAAGACTATGTTCCGGAATCGCTTGAAGAAGAATTTTCAAAAGCACAGCAAATAATTTCCAAGAAACCGAATATAACAATAATTCCTCAGGATACAAGATTAAAATCACTGTTTATGGAAGCAAAGAAACACGCCTTTTCAAACAATCCGCAAAAGGCGATGGTAGTGTTTAAGGAAGCATTCAACCGTGCGGAAGAATTGCGTGACACGGAAACTCAATCAAGAATTTGTCTGGAAATCGGTAAGATTTATGACGATAATGATTTTGTTGTTCAGGCTCTTAACAGTTATAACAAGTCTCTACAGTATACAACCGATACAAATGTAAAATCACGTGTGCATTTCTCGATTGCACAAATCTATGATGACGTAAATCAAATACCGGCAGCGCTTAATCACTATATGACATCTATTTCTTATGCAGGCAATTCGGATGATTTAATCGGTCAATCAGACTCTCTTACAAGAGTTGCAAATATTTTTGCGGATAAGTATGATGAAAATGCTTTTGAATATTATGATGTAGCAAGGAAATTGGTAGAGCAGACGGCAGATAATACTATGAAAGGATACGTTCTTTCAAATACTGCTGATGCTTGTGTTCATTTCAGAAAAAATGATAAAGCTTTAAAATATTATGCAGAGGCAGTTAAGAATTACGAAAAATCCGATGCAGTTGAAGAAATTGCCGAAAACTATAAATCTGCAGCAGAATTAATGATTCAATTTAACAGCCCGAACAAAGCAAAGTCGTTGCTGAAAAAGGCTATGGTTAATGCTGTTAAAACCAAAAACGAAGATCTGATTTCCGAAATCAATCTCCTTCTTTCAAGTGTCTGTCAGGACTAAACTTATAAATGGAAAGTTTTGGCATCAGTATATTCGTGAAAAATATTTATCTCGGCTGTGTCAGGAATCTCAATATCATCATATACGCTGTTCAGCGAAAATATATTTTCGTCCTTTTTTAAATTTCTTTCAATATTTTCGCCCCACATTGTTATTCTGTTATTTCTTATTCTGAGAGCATCACTTTTGTCGTCTGCTTTTTTTCCGCAAAACATTGCGAATGGCAGTTGAAGTCTGTCAAACGTATCTGCAATGGTATTATACATTTCATAACTGCAGGAAGCCAATGCGTTATATGGTTCATTTTTCCAACCTCCGCATATAAATCCCCAGATATCGGTGCTAATATCCGATAAACGCTCAAAATTAGCAACAATAGCTTGTTTTATTGTTTCATAATTTGAGGTTTTAAGATGAGGAAATATATTAAACCCCCAAAATCCACCGTCTTTGCTCATCAAAGCACCCGATACATTGCATCCTACAGCGTCTGTACGCAATATCCCATGCTTTGACGTATTAATGACTTTGTCTGTCAAATGTTTGCCGTTATCTAAATATATCTCGGTATTTAATACAGGCATGTTTCTGAATGAACATAAATTAATCTGTTTCAAAATAAATTCCTTTTGTTTTTGTTTATTCTAAAACCCGTAAAAAATTAATTTGCTACTTTTCCTTTAATTAAAATATCTGGATAAAGTTTTTTTACTTCATAAATATCAAGTTTAACGCTGTCGGATATTTTGTTGTATTTACCCCCGTTAAAACAACTCAAACCGTCATTATCATTCAATATTTTGGGTGCAATAAACTGGTATACTTCATCAACCAAGCCTTCTTTTAAAAATGCTCCGGCCAGAGTTCCTCCGCATTCAACAAAAATTGAACAAATTCCTTGATTGTACAAATTTTGCAGAATTGATTTTAAATCAAGCTGATTATTTTTCAAAGGAGTATTTTCTTTTGTTGCTATATAAAATTTTCCTTGTTTAAAAATTTTAGCATTTTTTTCTATGCGGAAATCTTTGTCCAAAATGCATTTGAATTTGTGTTTCATTTCAGGATTATCGGCAAGAACAGTATTCGAGCTTGTTAGTATACAATCAAATTCCTGTCTTAGTCTGCGGGCATATTTTCTTGATTTTTCAGAGGTTATCCACTTTGAATCGCCTGTTTTTGAAGCAATTTTTCCGTCCATTGTAACTGCTGTTTTCAAAACAACATAAGGTAATTTTTTAGTAATATTTTTTATAAAAATACGGTTTAAAAACACTGCTTCTTTTTTTAAAATCCCCTCCGTAATTTGAATTCCTGCTTTTTTTAATAAATCTGCTCCGCTGACTTTCGGGTTAGGATCTTTCATTGCATACACTACTCGAGCAAGTTTTTTTTCAATAATAATATCGGTACACGGCGGAGTCTGCCCGTAGTGTGAACAAGGTTCAAGATTGACATACAAAGTTCCGCCTTCTGCTTCATTATTTTGTAATTTTAGCAAAGCATCCCTCTCTGCGTGGTTTCCACCGTATTTTTTATGGTAACCTTTTGATACTATATTCCCTGTTTTATCCAAAACAACACAGCCAACCAGCGGATTCGGCAAAACACTCTTGCTGCCTCGTTTAGCAAGTGCAAAGCATATTTTCATATATTTTTCGTCAAGTTTGGTCATAATCAATTACATTTTTTCACAAATAACGCAAAATGAAAATATCTGTTAATGTTCAATTGCTCAATGCGTTAGTTTATTATAGAATTAAAAAAGATTGGGTAAGAATTATGAGACAAGGACTGTTTATAACTTTTGAAGGCGTTGACGGGTGCGGAAAAACAACCCAAATAAAGCTTTTTGATGAATATTTAAGAAATTTGGGGTGCGAAACTCTTTTGACAAGAGAACCTGGGGCAAAAGGGCTTGGGGAAAAACTTAGGGAAATTTTACTGAATTATGACGGTAACGTTTCTTCTAAATGCGAATCATTTTTGTTTCTTGCAGACAGAGCTCAGCACGTTGATTGCATTATAAAACCAGCTCTTGAAAAAGGCATTTTTGTCCTTTGCGACCGGCATACGGATTCCACTATTGCTTATCAAGGCTACGGTAGAGGGGTTGATATTGAGGAACTTAAAAATTTAAACAACCTGGCAACAGGCGAATTGAAGCCTGATTTGACAATTGTTTTTGATGTTGATATAGAAACCTCAGCAAAAAGGGTCGGAAAAGAAAAAGACCGCATGGAATCAGCAGGAATCGAGTTCTTTGAAAGAGTCAGAAAAGGGTTTTTGGAGATTGCAAAACAAGAGCCTGAAAGAGTAAAAGTAATAGATTCAACGCAATCTATCGAATCGATACATGAAAAAGTCTTGGAGTTAGTAAATGGACTTAAATGAAATTAAACTGCGCATAGATAAAAACAAGGAGTATCTTTGACCCGATAAAGTTGAAAGCGGTTTTGACTCAGTTAGAGTTAAAGTTACAATCTCCGGAGGTTTGGGCTGACCAAAATTTAGCTTCTGAAATCGGTCAGCGGGTGCGTGAAATAAGAAACAATCTCGAAATGGTTTCGCATTGGGAAACCGTACTTGATGATGTAAAAACAGCCTGTGAAATCGGAGACGAGGAACTTATCAAAGAAAGTGAATCCGAATTGGCAGAGCTTGAAAAAGAACTTGACAAATTTGATCTTCAAAAGATGCTTTCAGGAGAATATGACGATGCAGGTGCGTTTTTGAGTATTAATGCAGGTGCAGGCGGTACTGATGCGCAAGATTGGGCAGAAATGCTTTTAAGAATGTATATCCGCTGGGCAGAGTCAAAAGGATGGAATGTCGATTTGGTTGACAAATCCGACGGAGAAGAAGCCGGAATAAAATCTGCAACGATAAAAATTACTGGAAAATACGCTTATGGTTACGCAAAAGCAGAAAAAGGGGTTCACAGACTCGTTAGAATTTCTCCATTCAATGCTAACGGTAAACGACAAACGAGTTTTGCATCATGCGAAGTTTCGCCAATAATTCCTGACTATGAAAAAACAATCGTTATCCCGCCCGAGGATATCGAAGTTGACACAATGCGTTCAGGTGGTGCGGGCGGACAAAATGTTAACAAAGTGGAAACAGCTGTCAGAATTGTTCATAAACCGACAGGAATAGTTATAAAATGCCAGCAAGAGCGCTCGCAATTGCAAAACAAGGAAAACGCAATGCAAATGCTTGCATCAAAACTTTTAGAAATCCGCCAAAGAGAACATGAAAAGAAACTTGCGGAATTAAAAGGCGAGAATTTTGATATAAACTTTGGTTCGCAAATCCGCTCTTACGTTTTCCACCCCTACAAAATGGTCAAAGACCACCGAACAGGCTTTGAGGTCGGTAATGTTGACTCTGTAATGAACGGAGACTTAGACGGATTTATTGAAGCATACCTAAAAGGATAATAGGCTCATAAATTACTTTATAATTACATGAATCTCTTTTTTATTGTCCATAATGGTTATTTTTAACCATATCCTGCAAAATCTTTTTAAGCTTTGATGTCAAAACCATCATCTTTTTCTGTACATCAAGCTGTGAGTAATCAACTGCAAAGCATGCATTTTGCAATGCCTAAATAAGAAACTAATAAAAGTAAGGAAGTTACGAATCAGTAAGTCTCCCTCTTTAAATAAAATCGCATTTTCTTACGATGGCATGACGTCTGCTACTTTGAGCAGAATAGAAAACGGTCTGGTTGATTTTAAATTTTTAACTCTAATTAACTTAGCACAAACTCTTGAGGTTACACTATTAGCATTATTTTAGGGTTATGAATTTAAAACACCGTCAGAGGACACATAAAGAAAAGCCCCAACCCTAACCCTCCCCATAGAGGAAGAGTACTCTCACTACGAATAAATAAAAAATTCTTTTAATCTGACAATAAAAAAAGTCGCCTTAGTAAGGGTAGCCTATAAATTATAAACTGGTTATGCACCAGGATATATAAATTTACCTCTTACGAATACACAAATTCTTCTTTTCCGTTATCGAGGATTAATGCACAGAGTGGAGAGTTTTTATACTTTCCGCAACCTAAATCAATTCCGATTTTGTATTCATCTATATAAGGTTTTTCAAATTCTGTATGCCCGAAGATTATTTTTTGAGGTAAATTGTGTTTTGAATAAATAAATTTATGCCTGATATAAACCATATCAACTTCATCCTGTTTTTCAAGAGGGTAATTCGGGTCAATACCTGCGTGTATAAAAAGATATTTATCTGTCAAATAGTAATATTGGAGGTTTTGAAAAAATTCTCCATGAATTTTACCGATATTTTCAAAACTTCCGTAGCTTTTTACCGTAGCAGGTCCGCCGTAATTCCAAAAGAGGAAGTTGTAATATTCATCTTTTTGGGAGTGTAAATAAGCGTATTCATGAGAGCCAATCAAGTAAATGCATTTATTTTTCTCGCTTTGGGCAATTACTCTTTCCACAACCCCTTTAGAATCAGCACCTCTGTCGATATAA
Organism: uncultured cyanobacterium; assembly: GCA_945487905.1. Classification (GTDB taxonomy): domain Bacteria; phylum Cyanobacteriota; class Vampirovibrionia; order Gastranaerophilales; family Gastranaerophilaceae; genus CAG-196. The sequence goes on along the minus strand of CALYTW010000026.1, from coordinate 3,547 downwards.
TCGCCCATAAACACAAAAACATCATCATGGCGTGCTTCTATTTTCGAAAGCACGCTTTCCAACTTCCCTAATTCTCCATGAATATCCGTAATCGCAATATACCTTGGCATAGCAATATTATATCACAACAAATAGTCTTATAAGTCAAAAAACTGACATAAATATTTGTGTCAGTTTTTATAATAATCACTAAAATTCTACTTTTGATAAAATATCATCTTTTGCAACAAATTCTTTCATTAAATTTGTTGTATTTATAGACTCATTCGTTTAACTTTGATATAATTATCTTATGGGAGAAGATATTGAAAGATTACAGGAAATATTAAGAGAAGACCCTTCTAATTTTCAAGCCAGAAGGGAGCTTTCGGTTTTGCTTGCAAACGATGGGTTTAATAAAGAAGCACTTTCTAATCTTAAATATTTGCAGAAATATTTTCCGGAAGATGCTGATATTACCTATAATATCGGGATTATTTATGAAAAACTTAAAGACTTTGCAAAGGCGGAAGAAGCTTACAGAAAAGCGGTGGAGATTTCCCCTCAAGCGGATTTTTACTACAATCTTGGAGAAGTCCTTGTGAATCTAAAAGATTGGGATGAGGCTGTTAAAGCTTTTAACGAAGTTTTGAAAACTGATTCTGACGACAGTAACTGCTATTTCAATTTAGGGGTGTGTTATTTTAACAAAGAAGAATTGAAACAGGCTGAAGATAATTTTCAAAAGGCAATTGATTTGAATCCGCAGGATTTGTACGCACATTTCTATCTGGGAAATATCTATCAGGAACAAGATTTAACAAATTTTGCCGAAGACTGTTATAAAAAAGTTCTGGAAATTTCTCCCGACTATAGCTGGGCTTATTTTAATCTTGCCTCAATTGCTTACAAAAACGGAAATATTGATGAAGCAAAGTCTAATCTGCTTCTGACAATTGAATACAATAATCAGGATATTGATGCCTATAAGCTTTTGACAAAAATTTCCATAAAAGATAATGATGTCGAAAATATACTTATAATTCTTCATGAAAGGTTAGAAAAAGAGGAAAACGGAGATTTGTTTTATATTCTTGCTCAGGTTTATAAATATATCGGCAAAACCGAAGAATATATTGATTTTTTAGATAAAGCTCTCAAAAATCCTCTGACATTGACCTACCCTCATAAAATTGTCGAACAAGAATTGGAAAAAATCAAAGAAGAATCGGGGCTTGAACCTCCGGAAGAGTTTGACGAATACGGATCTGATGACGAGGAATATTTCGACGAAGAAGACTATGACGAAGAAGGCGACGGCGAAGAAGAAGATGACGGCGAAGAAGACGACGGCGACGATGAAGACGATGACGAGGATGAAGACGACGGCGATGAAGAAGACGATGACGAAGAAGACGACGGCGACGATGAAGAAGATGACGGCGAAGAAGATGATGACGAGGACGAGTAAAAGAATAGAATGCTAACCAATATATTGATAAAAAATTACATATTGATAGATGAACTGGAACAAGACTTCTCTAAAGGGCTAAATATAATTACTGGCGAAACCGGTGCCGGAAAAAGTATTCTGATTAATGCAATTGACATAGCCTTTGGTGCAAAAGCCGGTAAAGAAGTTATAAAAACAGGTGCTGAAAAAGCTTTTATAGAGCTTACTATTTTGAATGAAAAACAAAACATTTCCCCCATTTTTGAAAAATACGGAATCGACGATAACGGAGAGGAAATTATACTTTCAAGGGAAATTTCTCAAACAGGCTCTCGCTCAAGAGTTAACGGATGTCTTGTTAATCAGGAATTTTTGAAACTTTTGCGTGAGATGTTTTTGGATATTCATTCCCAACACCAAGCATATACGTTTTTACAGCCCAAATACCACATTTTGCTTTTGGATTCATATATCAAAAATCCGCTTCTTGAAGTTTATAAAAAAGATTTTGAGGAATATAAAAACCTGCTTTCTGAATTAGACAGGTTAAACAATGCTTCTCAAAAAACAGAGGAGCAAATGGATTTTCTTAAATTTCAGGTTGAAGAAATCGAAGGGGCAAATATTGTTTCTCCAACAGAAGATGAAGAATTAAATAACGAACTTGCCGTTCTGGAAAATGCTGAAAAGCTTAAAGAGCTTACGGGAAGCTCGCATTGGTCGCTTGCTGGAGATGACGGCTCAATTCTCGATGCACTCTACGAAATCAAGTCTTCGCTTTCCAAAGCCTCCGGCATGGATAATTCTCTAGAAACATCAGAATCTGAGCTTATTGAAATAATTGACAGCGTAAAAGCATTGTCTTCAAGCTTGAATGACTATTCATCCTCTATGGAAAATGATACTGCACGAATTGACGAGGTTCAGGAACGGTTGTTTTTGCTGGATAAGCTTAAAAGAAAATACGGAGGAAGTCTTGAAAAAGTCGTTAAAACAGGGATAAATCTTCGCAGAGAACTTGAAGGAATCGAATTTTCAACCCAAAATATTGAAGAATTAGAGCAAAAAATTATACTTGCAGAAAATGACCTGAATGAAAAAGCACTCCGAATTTCCGAAGAACGTAAAAGACAAGGGTGTATACTTTCGAAATTAATCGTAGAAAAGCTTGAAAAACTTGAACTTCCGAAAGTTAAATTCGAAATAGGTTTTGATAAGACCGAACTTTCACCGAACGGAGTTGATAAAGTTGAATTCTTGATTTCCACAAATGTTTCGGAAAACCTAAAACCGCTTGCTAAAGTAGCTTCAGGCGGAGAAATATCTCGTGTGATGCTTGCCATAAAAGCTATTTTTGCTCAAGCGGATAATATTGATACTGTTATTTTCGATGAGATTGATACGGGAATTTCAGGCAGAACTTCTCAATCCGTTGCGGAAGAAGTCAAAGAGCTTTCAAACTTTATGCAAATTATTATGATTACACATCAGGCAATTATCGCTTCAAAATCCGACAGACATTTTTATGTAAAAAAGACACAGGGCGATACTACAAAAGTTAATATTTATGTTCTTGAAGGTGAAAACAAGCTTATGGGAATCGCAGAGCTTGCCTCCGGGGAAATTACTGAAGAATCTATGCAGTTTGCAAAAACACTTATTCAGGTGTAATATAAATTACAAAATTTCATTTATAAATTTTACTAATTTCTGTATTTTTTGTTCGGACAGGTTTTCAATATTTGTTTGTAAATTCTCTTTTAAAATCTTAAGTTCCTGTAGATGTTTAAAATCAAATAAATCTTTAATTTCCACGTTAAATGCTTTTGCTAATTTCTCAAGGTTATCGTAGCTTGTGAAATAATATCCTGTTTCAATACGGCTGATTGTTTGATAATCTACACCTAAAATTTCAGCAAGCTGTTCTTGCTTATAATTATTACTCTTTCTCAATTCTTTTATACGCTTGCCAAATAGTTTGATAGTTGAATTCATAATATCTCCTTGGATATATTTTATAAAACAATTTAATTGAATTTAATATTGTTATATGTTGTATAATTTGACTTTTTTATACATTTTGGATAATAGTGCGCTTTGCATTTGAATGGTATG
>CALYTW010000025.1 GCA_945487905.1 uncultured cyanobacterium | reverse complement strand
GCCTTTTACATTTTCCTTCCAAGTCAGTAGTGATACAAGTCAAAATATTTACCCCAGAAACCGTACACCAGAGTTTGCTAAGAAAAACAAAGTTTTTCTGCTAACTCGAGATATTTCAAAAAGTTTACAAGTGTTTAATCCATGCTTGACTAGGATTACCGCTTGTGTTAAACATATTAATATATAAATAGTATTAGATAGGTTAATCGCTTTTAAACGGGCGGGGAACAAGGAAGGTCAGCTTCTGTTTAGTTGTTGTAGAATTTGACTAACCCAATGTACTTACCCCCTGCGATTCCTCAAAAAAGAAAGGAAAACATTATGTACGCAATAGTCGAAACTTGCGGGAAGCAGTATCAGGTTGAAGAAGGTCGCTATGTTGATGTTGAACTTCTTGGCGAAGAAAAAGATGCAAAAGTAGTTTTTGACAAAGTTGTTATGATAGTAAACGGCAAAAAGTCAAAAGTCGGTCAGCCTTATGTAGCAAATGCTAAAGTTGAAGGTACTGTGATGAAGATTGACAGAGCAAAGAAAATCATTGTTTACAAACAAAGACCAAAAAAAGGCTACAGAAAGAAACAAGGACACAGACAAGGCTTTGCAAGAGTAATGATTAATAAAATTAGAACAACTGCCGCAAAGAAAACCGAAGGGGTTAATGAAGGAGCAGAAGCATAAGTTCCGGATTTGTCTGTAAGAAAGTTAATTAAAAGGAGAAAATAAAAATGGCACATAAGAAAGGTATGGGATCTACCCGTAACGGACGTGATTCGGAAGCGAAGCGTTTAGGCGTAAAAAAATTCGGCGGAGAAACCGTTAAAGCCGGGAACATAATCGTTCGTCAAAGAGGAACAAAAATTCATCCTGGGAACAATGTAGGTATTGGCTCTGATGATACTTTGTTTGCAATGATTGACGGACAAGTTAAATTTGAATCACACAGACGTGACAGAAAACAAGTAAGCGTTTACGCTGTTTAATTTAATAAACATATTGAATAAGAAAAAGAGGTTGTTATGTAACATTATGTAACAACTTTTTTTTATGCAGCAAAAATTATTTTTACAAGTTTTAAAAATTTTGTACTAATAAAAAGGGGGTAATATGTTTGTAGGAAATGTTATCGTTGCAGAGACACCCAAAATGTATATATGCAGGTCTAAATTGAATCCGAAAGGTATACAATTGGGAATAAGAAATGAAGCTGGGGGAATTGCGTTAATTTCAGTTGGTAATGCAAAAAAAGTATCACAAAAAGTTGTTAATTATTTACAGAACGTCATGTCAGAAAACCGGCTTTCTCCCGAAGAAAAATCACTAATGTTAAAAGCACTTTACAAATAGAGGATGCGGAAAAAGTCGAGGGGCAAATGTAAATCAGATTGTACTTAATACTACAAGTTTGGAAGTAAATAGAGGATGCGGAAAAAGTCGAGGGGCAAATGTAAAACAGATTGTACTTAATACTACAAGTTTGGAAGTAAATAGGAAAACGATTTTTCGAACTTTTTCCGCATCCGACCCAAGGTGTGTGAAATCCAGTTGTCGACAGTTTAGTAAAGCAGGTAGATTTTACACTAATAACTGAAAGTAAGAGGCGGGCGGAAACTAAAAGTTTCCGCCCGCCTTCTTTTATAATTATTTAAACTATTGATACAAAGGAGCCAATTTTTTCTCTTGTTGAGGAATAACTCCTTCTTCGATTGACTGATAAACTCTGTAATCAATAACCGGAAAGCAGTTATCAATACTTTCGATTTCTGCCAATTTACCTTCGTCTATTGAAGCGTTTTCAATCATATCAGCAATGAAGCTGAATCTGTCAACGTGTTCATTAAACCTGTCTGTTGCATAATCTTTTGCCTGCCATGTTGTAATAAGGAACGGCCAGTCAGAAGATTGAAGCAGAAGATTTTCTCTTGCCAGTTGATTTAAGGCTCTGTGTAAAAGCTTATCTTCAGGGATATCCGGATATTTGTCCACAATTGAACAAATTCTTTTTTCACAAGAATGAATAATCGGCCACATCCACTCGGTCAAGTGGTTCTGCCATACATAGAAGTGACCGCCCTGCCCCCAAGATGATTCAGGGATTTGGATAGCTTCTTTCGGCGGATATTTTGTAACATATTCGCCGGCAGTCATTCTTTCGACTTCAGGCAGGTAGTTGTTGAATTTTCTGATAACCTGTTTGATAAATTCAACCCCTTCAAACCACCAGTGACCGAATAATTCCGTATCGAAAGAAACCATAACAAGACCCTCTTTGTTATTAGCCAATTTATAATCGTTCAACATGTGATAAATCAAAGTTGTATAGTGATCGGAGTTTTCGTTAACTTTGTTAAACGCAAGCACCGGATCGTATAACATCTTGTCGCCCAAATCGGTTGTCGGAGATGTTATTCTCCAGTAGTGCATTCCTGATTTGTCGTCACGCTTATGGAATTCTCTGAAGCATCCGTCGCCGGGATATCCGTCAGCAGCAGACCAAACCTGATAACCGGCTCTGTCGTTACGTCCCATTACCGCAACTTGTGCATCGGGAAGCCAATATGCCGAATATGTATCATAACCTGTGGCAGGTCTTTCCGGGAGCGGAATGTATTCAATATTTCCGTAAACACCTATAACACGTCTGTTACCGATGGAGTTACCGCCTTCAATAACATGAGATTCAGTAAAGAAATAGTGAATGTCGTTATTTTGAAGAGTAACTTCAATAGCAGGCCTCCAGTGTTTTTTACCGTCCTTGCCGACATATTCATAACCTTGCCTGTAAGCACATTCAGGTAACCAAGCACCCATAGCTTTGTGACCGAACAATCTTTTTGTTGTATCCTGACCCACTTTGAACTGAGCGTTCAAGTTGCTGTCTGTTGCCAGCAATGGAGAGAAGCCGTGTGTTGCACCCGATGTTGTAATTTCAATACAACCAAGGTCTTGATATTTTTTGAAATACTTAACAAGGTTCATTTCGTACTTGTTAACATAATCATCTCTCATTTTATTCCACAAATCGAAATAGTATTTAGCAAGATATTTCAAGTGTTGTGAATGCGCAACATTCGGATCGGGATATCTTTCCAAATCCTTTGTAACCGCAGCAATTTGAGCATCAATGTAATTTAGGAAACCTTGCTGTAAATGTTCATCATTAAGCTGTTCAGCTAATATAGGGGTAATCCCTACCGTCAATTTAGCCTTAATTCCTTCATCATACAATTCGGAAATTGCATTAAGTAAAGGCACATATGTTTCAGCCATACATTCATAGAGATTTTCTTCTCCAAACGGCCACATACCTGCTTTTCTGTAGTATGGTAGATGGCTGTGTAACATAAATACAAATTGTCCTATTGACATTTTTGCCTCCATTCGTTTTTGAGTATATATATTTATATGTTATTTATAACACAATAATACAAAAAAAATAACTCTTTAGTATTAGTTAATCTGAATAATGTTACAATTGTTAACCTATTTTCAGACACATTACGCTCAAAACATTCAGTATATAAGGTTTATATAGTATTATTTGGTGTTTGTTATACACTTAACCAATTGTAAAGATTGGTTTTTTATTTTTGGAACAGGTCGCACAAAATTCGGTTTCAGCATTGATATTTTTTGAAAAATTTTGGAAATTGGAACCGGTTCTGCCCCTGTAATCACCTGCTAAAAATGGACAAGAATATACACCTTTTACTGTTAAAATTCTTCCGAACATGCAGTCGGTTTTTGGAGAAGATTTCACAAAATTATCTTCTTCGAAATCCGGATAGGACAAATTAATTTGTAAATCAGAATTTTTGATATCATTTTCGGCAAAAATTCTTTTAAAGTTTTCAATCAATTCATTTTCTGGAAATTTGAAATAATTTTGCACAGAAAGAACGGAATTAAAATTATATCTTTCGAGAGTTTTCAGCGCAAAAACAGTTTGTCTGAAATTACCTCTGTATTTAATGTTATCGTTTTCGGACTCGTTAAAATGAACCAAAGATAATCTGAAAAAGATTTGGTTTTGACCTTCGGATTCGACTTTACTCAAAAAACGAATTTTCTTTTCATTCAGGAAAGAACCGTTTGTACAGATACAGACATTACATCTTTTCAGGCACAGCCTGAGAATTGCATTAAAATCCGGATGAGTCATCGGTTCTGCTCCGGTCAGGTATATACACTGCAGATTTTCGTTTAAGGTATCTGATATCGCCTCATTAATTAAGTCAACAGATATAAAATCTTTAGGTGCTTTACCCTGCGAAAAATTTATGTAGCAATTTTTGCATTTTTGATTGCAATTTTTCGCAGTCATTTCTATAAAAAGATTATTTAAAGCTTTCAGAGTGTAACTTGGTGCAGCACAAATACTCATAATAAAATATCCTCACTTTTTTATAACAGGAACATAATATTCTAATTATAAATTCAATAAAATTATCTTATCGGGGGTTAAAAGAATAACCTGTCGATTAATTTTCTGCGGATTAGATTTTAAAATTTTAGAGCATCAAAATAAGCAATCATCTGAGAAGCGTCAGGATTTTGTACAGATTGATAAGCGTTTTGTGTAATCCGGTCATAAAGGAATTTTATATCAAATATCAACGACCCCTTCATAAATACGGTCCGGAGAATCAAGTCTGCGTGCAATATCTCCGGCATCTGATTCAAGAAGTGTTTTAAAGTCGGTAAGTGTTTCAATTTGATTAACATTTTTCATGGTTATATTTTTCTTTTATTTAACTGTTTTAAGCATGTATTTTGTACAGGCTTTTGAATTATGGTTTTGGAAGGCAATGTTGTAGCATTCATCCACCACCTTATTATAGGCATAATCGTCGTAGAGATAACCTTCAATTTTAAAAATCAAATCTGAAAAATCTTCATAGAAAGGCATATGCCCTTCAAAGAGAGCAAGTTCATCCCTGTAGTCGCTGATAATAAGCCTTTTACATGCAACCGTTTGGAAAGTGCGATAATTTAATGAGGAAATTCCTTGCGAATTCATATTAAAAACTATTTTAGCGTTATTTATTGCTTTAGCCATATCGTATTCGTTATCAATAAAACCCTGATAGCACAAATCGATAAGTTCAGGATATTTTGAGCGTTTCATTGCATCTTCGTGATGTTTTTCGATTGCATACCAGGCGATTTTAAGATGGGGTAATTTTAAAATAAGTTCTTCAAAGAAATTCAAACGATAATCCGTATCTAAACGACCGGCAAACATAAGGTCAAATTCCGGCTCAATTTCCAAATCTTTGTAGATATCAAAATTCACGAAATGGGGTAAGTAATGAATATTTTTAAAATTTTCGTAGCTTGTTAGGACTTTATCCCAGTAGAAAGTGTAGTTGTCATCGTCTTCCAAAAACGGCAGATATTTTTCCCAGTAGGGGCCTGAGGTTTTGCTTCTTATATCATCCGAAAAGTAGTTAACTGATGGGCATTTCAGGTTATTATCGATTTTAATTTTTAAACCGGAAAAATCGTAGCCGACTATTTGGGAATAATTTTTTTCAAGGACTTCGGGCAGATTTTTGTCAAAAAGCTCGTCATAAACCGTTACGTCGCAGTTATTTTGCCTGTAACCGTCTATTATACTGTTAGTAGTAAGTCTTCCGCCTATACTTATCGGCAGAATAGCCAAAATCTTTTTCTTGCGCATAAACTCTCTTTTTGCAGATTATAACATTTTATTTTTCAATTTTCAATTTTCCATTTTCCCTTAGCACTTACCCACTTGTTATGGGAAAAAATCCGTGCTAGAATGTGCGGTATGGTTGTAGCAAGTTCTTTTGAAGAAGCAGTTTCACTAATTAAAGACCGGCTGGATATAGTGGACACCGTATCACAATATGTCGTTTTAAAAAAAAGCGGAGCAAATTATTGGGGGATTTGCCCGTTTCATGATGACAAACGCCCGTCGATGTCAGTAAGTCCTTCTAAAGGAATTTACAAATGTTTTTCATGCGGAGCGGGTGGAGATGCATTAAATTTTTTAGTCAAAATCCAAAACAGAAGCTATAAAGAGGTAATATTTGAGCTTGCGGAAAAGTTTGGGATAGAACTTCCGAAGAAAATGAATCCTTCTGCGGAAACAAAGACACTGAGAGAAGGAATGCTTAAGGCATGCCGGAAAGCTGCACTATTTTATAATTCACAGCTAAAAACGGATAAAGATGCTTCAAAAGCCAAAGCATATTTAAAGAAGCGTGATGTCGGCGAAGAAATAATCCAAGAATTTACACTGGGTTTTGCACCGAACAGTTATGATTCGCTTTATAACGAATTAAAGAAAGATTTTAAAGACGAGGTTTTGGAGAAAGCGGGATTAATTCTAAAATCCAATAGAGGGGGGTGGATTGACAGATTCAGGAACAGAATAATTATTCCTATACAGAATGAAAACGGGGATTATACCGCATTTGGGGCAAGAGCGATTGAGGAGGGGCAAAACCCCAAATATTTGAATTCATCGGATTCTATGATATATAACAAGAGCAAAACTCTGTTCGGATTATATACTGCGAAGGATACAATAAAAGAAGAAGATTCCGTAATAATTATGGAGGGCTATTTTGACGTAATATCGGCACAGGCACATGGTGTCAAAAATGCCGTAGCATCATGCGGAACAGCATTGACTGCAGAACATATAAAGCTTTTGAGCCGTTACACAAAATCAAGAAAAATATACCTTTCTTTTGATACTGATTCTGCCGGAGTAAATGCGACCAAAAGAGGCGGAGAGATAATAAAAGAGACATTTTCTGCCCTTGGCGAAATAAAGCAATTTGACGAAAGCCACATTTCAGCGGGAGCGGACAACAAATATGCTTGCGAAATTCGTGTAATATCTCCTCCGCAGGGGAAAGATCCTGACGAATTTATCCGCACGATGGGTGCAGAGATGTTTAATAATTATATACAGGAAGCTCCTTTGTTGATAGATTTTCTTTTAAACAGTGTATTGAAAGAACGGATTGAGGTAAAAACGCCGCAGGAAAAATCTGAACTTGTATCGAAAGTTATTGAGATATTAAAAGATGTAAACAACAAAATTATACAAACAGAATATGTAAAAATGATTTCATCGACATTAGATGTAAACGAAAACGCAATATTGAGAGAGTTAAAAAAGTACGAAAACAGTTATGTTCAAACTTTTTCGCCCAAAATACAAAAAACGGATGTAACAAAATCTTCACAATTTGAAGAAAAAGCGCAAAAAAATTTATTGAGCGTTTTTATATCGAACGGAGGTAAGGAAAATTATCAAAAATTAAACCAACTGTTACCTGAAGACATCATCCGAGACAAAACATTAATAATTGTAAAAAATACAATTGACAAATTTATTAATACAGTAAATAATGTTAGGGAATTGACACAAAATCTTTATACAGAGTTTATTGAGGATGATAACTTAACTAAGATAATAACTGATCTTGTTGAAATGTCGGAAGCGTATAATGAATTAAATTCTGACGAATTAGAACAAGCAATAAGGGAAAATATATTTAGGCTGAATAGGTGCTATACAGAAAAAGAAGCTGAATTACTCCGTCAGCAGTACCGTGAGGTTAATAATGACGACATGGAAGCGCTTAAGCTCCAAATGCAGCTCAGAGACAAGATAAAATTAAGAACCGGAGATAAATAAATGACAAAAAGAAATTCAAGATCGTCAGTAATAAGCGTTGAAGAAGAAAATATTGATTTACTGGACTTTGACTCGGACAAAGATGAAGCCGGCGAAGATTTCATTGGTGCTGATTTAGGTACTGACAATATTGAAGACATTATTGAAACATCAAAGATAGACAGCCTGAAAAGTGATGATTTCTTTATGATGGATTCATCCGAATCTGATTCTGATTCGGAAATTGAAGCACCCAGAGGGGTTGCAGTAGAAGATCCCGTAAGACTATATTTAAGAGAAATCGGAAGGATAAAGCTTCTTTCAACCAACGAAGAAATTGAATTGGCGAGAAAAATTATACAGGGCGGAAGTGCCGGAGCTATAGCTAAGCGCAAACTTGTACAGGCAAACCTGAGACTGGTTGTTTCTATTGCAAAAAAATATGTAGGCAGAGGAATGCTGTTCCTAGATTTGATACAAGAAGGAAATTTGGGCTTAATTCGTGCGGCGGAAAAATTTGACCATGAAAGAGGTTTCAAATTCTCTACTTATGCAACATGGTGGATAAGACAAGCGATTACAAGAGCTATTGCCGATCAGGCAAGAACAATTCGTATACCGGTTCATATGGTGGAAACGATTAATAAGCTTAAAAAAGTTACACGCAGATTGGCGCAAGAGCTTTCAAGAAAACCGACCGAGGAAGAATTGGCTGTAGAAATGGGCGTATCTATTTCAAAATTAAGAGAAATTGTGAAAATTGCACAAGAACCTTTGTCTTTAGAAACCCCGATTGGTAAAGAAGAAGATTCAAGATTAGGCGACTTTATTGAGGATAAAGAAGCTGATGCACCGATTAAAACTGTCGCATCGGAACTTTTAAGAGAAGACCTCGCCGAAGTTCTTTGCACACTTTCTCCCCGTGAAAGAGATGTCTTGAGATTAAGGTTTGGTATGGATGACGGAAGACAAAGAACCTTGGAGGAAGTCGGACAGTTGTTTGGTGTAACTCGTGAACGTATCAGACAGATTGAAGCAAAGGCTTTGAGGAAACTCAGACATCCTAATAGAAGCAAACGCTTAAGAGAATATGTAGAAAGTTAATTAGCAGAATAAAACAAAAAGGACTTGTGAAAGAGTCCTTTTTTGTTGTATTATGTATCTGTCTGAAACACAAGGAGTTAATAAATGCCAACTACAATTGAAAACGGGATTAATAAAAAGAGTCTTGCGGACAGAGAATCGGCTATTCACACTTTAAATATTGAAATAGAGGCTATATCAAGATTAAAAAACTCTGTAGCGTTTGAGAATCTAACAGAGGCATTGGATTTAATGCAGAACGCACCGGGGAGAATAATTGTAACAGGGATGGGAAAATCCGGTCATATCGGGAGAAAAATTTCCGCTTCTCTGGCTTCAACGGGAACTCCTTCGTTTTTTGTACATCCGGCAGAGGCAAGCCACGGCGACTTAGGCATGATAACAGAGGAAGATGTCGTTATAGCGATATCCAACAGCGGAGAATCAAGAGAACTTATTGATATAATCAATTATTGCAAGCGTTTCGGGATAAAAATAATTGCAGTCACAAAAAACTCTGAAAGCTCGTTGGGCAAAGCAGGAAATGTTGTTTTAGAGCTTCCGAAGTACGAAGAAGCTTGCCCTTTAGGACTTGCACCGACAAGCTCTACTACGGCAACTCTTGTCCTTGGGGATATTTTGACAGTAGGATTAATTGAAAGAAAGGGATTTTCGAAGGAGGATTTTAACCTGAGACACCCAGGAGGAAAATTGGGATCTATATTAAAACGAGTCGGGGATTTAATGCACACTGGGCAAGAAATGCCTTTGTTGGACGAAAACTCTAATATGCAGGCTGTTTTACTGGAAATGACTTCAAAATGTTTGGGGTGTGTAGGGTTTTTAAACGAGAGCGGAGATTTAACGGGGATGCTGACAGACGGTGACTTGAGAAGGTGCCTGTCTTCATCTATATTGAGTGAAAAAGCGGTTAATTTAATGACAAAAAATCCAAAAACCGTTACAAAAGACATGATTTCAGCAGAAGCTTTAAAAATAATGCATGATAAAAAGATAACGAATATGTTTGTACTTGAAGGAACAAAGCCGATTGGAGTAATCCACATTCACGACCTTCTGAATAACGGAGTCGCTTAGCGGACATGCTCAAGAAAACAATAAAAATTTTAGAATACTCGAGGATATTTTCACTGCCGATGACAATTTTGTCTTGGTTAATTGTTTTTACATATTCGGCAATTGATTCAGGGAATATTTTATACGGTCTGCTTTCTTTTTTAGGTATAGGACTTGTACATTTGGCAACAAACCTAATTGACGATTTTTTTGATTACAAATACCTTATTAAAATGGTGAATTTTAACAAAGAGGAATACCTTAAAAATTCTCAAAAAACAAAATGCAGATATTTAATCAGCGGAAAAATAACCGAATCAAATATTTTGAGAGTTATTTCGGCATATTTGCTGACAGCTCTGGCAATTGGCGGATTTCTGTACATAAAATGCGGAACCGGAGTTTTGTATTACATGCTTGCAGGAGGAGCAATTGCGATACTTTATCCGCTTCTATCAAGGATTTGTCTGTCAGAAATTGCGGTAGCGCTTGCATACGGGCCTATACTTTTCGGAGGAGTTTATTATGTAATGACGGGTGCAAATTCCTGGGAAGTATTTGTACTTTCGATTCCTTCGACTATCATAACGGTCGTACTTTTGTATATTCATACCATAATGGATTATGAATTCGACCTTAATGAAGGGAAAAAGACAATTGCTAACAGGTTTAATTCGGAATTAGAAGCACTTGTTGTATTAAAAGTTCTTTTAGTATCAGCATATATTGGGGTTATTATACTTTGTATTACTGATATTACGGACTGGCAGGTATGCTTAACCTTTGTAACGATACCGCTTGCTGTTGATTTGTACAAATCGTTGGCTATATATGGATCTAATCGTAATGAAGAACCTGAACGATGCTGGTATCACAGACCTATGGAAAATTTGGATAAACTGCGTGAAAAGGGAGAATCGTCTTTTATGTTCAGAATGTACCAATCCAGAAATTTAATGATATATTTTTCAATTCTTTTTATAATCGGTATACTTTTTTCTTTGGCATTATAGATTATGTATGAAAAATTACAATTTGACTACGCAAGAGATTCTCTGGGATATTTAATAAAAGCGTTCGACCTAAAAGAACTTTATCTTCCATATTACCTGTGTGATGTAATACGACACAGAGTTGTTAAAGAACTTTGCAGACCGATTTATTATCATATAGACGACAATTTTTATCCGGCAGAAGAATTTGATAAAGAGAAATTTATTTTGTACCCAAACTATTTTGGTATTTGCGAAGATAATGTAAACAAACTCGAAACCATTTATCCCAAGTTGATTGTAGATAATGCTCACGCATATTACATACCCCCGCAGGGTTTTGCGTGTTTTAATTCGGCGAAAAAGTTTTTGCCTGTTGAAAAAGGGTCTGCATTGTATATAAAAAAAGAGAAAAAAAAAGGGGGCAAAACTTTTGTTGCACAAAAGTTTTGCCCCCGCAGGGATAATGATATAAACTTTTATCCCCAAATAAGACGAGAAGAATTTAAGCTTATAAACAAAAAATATAAAAAAACAAACAATATAAAGTTCAAAGATATTCCAAAGAGTCCGTTTTGCTATCCATATTTGGCATCAACAGAGGAAGAAGCAGACAGAGTTGCTAAAGAATTAACAGCTGAAGGAAAAACGATTTACAGATATTGGAATCCGCTGCCAAAGAGTTATAACGAATACAAATTTTACAGCAGACTTGTACCAATCCCCCTCGCACCTAACCTCGAAGTCGCCAATAATATTCGACAAGATAACTTATTGCATCAAAGGGATGCTCAAGGAACTTGAATTCCGGACTTGATTTTATCTGATTATGAGTAGGGACATCGACTATGCTTGAACCTTCTTTAAAAGACAAATTGTAAATATTATAGAGAATCCATTTACACCTTCTTGGGTCTACGAATAAGTGGCGTTCTCCTTTAGAATTTCTGACTCTTGCATTAAATGCGGAGATTCTGTTTAAAATAGGCGGATTATAATCACGCAGGCGGAATTTAACATTTTTGTAGCCATATTCAGTCAGTGCGTTTTTAATAATTGCATAATTTGTGTATTCGCTTTGGGTGCTTCTGTTATCTCCTGATGCATCTCCGTTAATAATGATTTCCGACAGATGTTTCGGATAACGTCTAAGAAATTCTTCGATACATTGCTGTGTTGTCGTTTTTTCAATAACGATTTCGTCAAAGAAATATACATTGTTGTCATCTTTATGCGCAAGTGCCCAGCACATAGGATCGACGTTGAAATCGCAGGTCAGATGGAGCGGAAGTTTTTCGTTATATTTTAATTTGAGCATATTTTTCTCATCAAACCCTTTGACAACGAGTCCTGACGAATAGTCGCCGAATTCTCCCAAAACATTAATTTTATAATATTCTTCATCAAAACTTTCTTTGAGAGATTGAATAAAATGAGCGGGTAAATATATATTATTAGTAGTAGGTGCAATAATCAGCCTGTAATTATCCTTTTTGTTTTCGACAAAACGTCTCCATATCCAGCCTTTGTCCGGTTGCGGATTCGTATGCCCAAAGAGTCTGTACCGAAAATCCACCCAATTTTTACCCCTATAAGTATTTCTAAGTCTTCCTAAAAGCTGTTTAAAGGAGGAATCGCTGATTTGCGAAGCTTCTTCGATTTCAGCCCAATGGAGATTCAGCGATTTAAACCTTTCCGGGTCATCCAGAGAAGAAAAAAGGATTTCAGAACCGTTAGAAAACTTTATTATTTTATCGATTTTATTATAGATATAATCTTTATTTTCGATATAATTAAGCGCGTCAAGGTGTTCCAAATAACTTACGAGTGTAGTTTTTCTAACCAGTTCATACTCTTTAGCCCCGACTAATCCTCTTGAGCCCGGGTATTTTCTTGCGAGCAAAATTCCCAAAAGAGAGCCGCACCAAGTTTTTCCGCTTCCAAATCCGCCTTGATAAATTGCTACATCAAGCGAATTTGAATGCGGAATTTCCATAAATTCTTTTTGTTTAGTTAACAATTTATACCTAACCATAAATTCCTTTCAAAAATTATTTAATTATAATAAAACTTTTAAATATTATCTAAGCCGTTCTTTTTTTTCGTTTGATTCCCGAAAAGAAAAAGAAAGAACGGCAAAAATAACAATTAACATGTTAAAAACAACAAATACGTTATGTTAGCATTTCAAATAATAACTCACTCCCAATGGCAAAAGGCTTTTTGAAAAATATCGACCGAATTTTTCATAAAAAACCTTTTCAATTTTCCGACTTGTGAAACAGATAAAAGCGAGTCAAAAATTTTAGTTGAAAATGCTCTATCGAAGCCAACGCAATCGTGATTTTCGCACATAAAATCATGCACCATAGCTGCAACAAGGAATTTGTTATCCGTATTTGAGCCGATTATTCTCCAAAAGAAACGGGGTACGGAAGCCCCGTCAAAACAATAACCTTTTGGAATCACAAATTTGTAAAACTTGTTTTTCTTTTTGTCGGTTAAACTTATCTCTAAAGAACATTTGTTAATAAACGGATATTTTTTTATTGATTTAACTTCTTCTTGCGACATAGAAGGAAGAATATACCTGATACCGATAAGCGGTTGTGAATCAAACTCTATCGCAAGGTATTTATTATCAACCCACTGAACCATTTTTTATCTCCTTATACTCAAAAAGATAATCCAAATCTTCGGAAGAATATCCCAGATTTTGTCCAATAACATCAATAAGCGGATTACCTCTGTAATAATCATTTGCATACTCAAACTCTATTAAAGCTTGAGGGTCTGTGATTTGAGCTTTAAGCATATCGGGAGTTATTCCTTTCGCCCGATACAAGCTTAAAAACATCTCACGCTTAGTCATTGAGAGCATATTTAAGCGTTCACGCTCTTTTTCTGCTATTTCTTCCTCTGTATAACCCCAAGCCTCAAGAGCTTCTTTGGTTTCTCTGATTTCATAACCAAGATTGTGGTTTTGTTCTACAATGAAATCGTTTTTTTCTTCCTCTGTATATGGTTTATTTAATGTTGTTTTTATTTCCATTGTTCATTCTCCTTAACTGATAATACCTATTGTCCGCCAATAATAGTTGTTTGCAGTTTGCGTGTATATTGTGAAAGTTGATGCTGTCACTATCTTAGAGCTGGAGTCATAGGTATTACTCAATGAATCACTTGAACCAACAAGATTGTAGTTCATATCAGCATAAGCTTTTGTTAATGTAATAGTTCTGTTTCCAGAACCATTACTAACACCCCATTGTTCACAAAGTTTATTAGAATATACAATATGTCCCGAAGTGCCGTTGATATAAACTTCTGTAATAATAGGAACATTAGAGCGAACAATAGCATTTTTTACATCAGTACCCGAAACATTTGTTAAATCCTTATCAGCCTTACCATTCACATCAGTTGCAATTTGGTCTATATCAACCTGAATGTCAGTTTTAGCAGATGTTGCAATAACTATGTAATAATAACAGCTTAATGGATATTGGGTTAGCAAGCTTGAAGTATTTGCAACAAGACCTGATTTTGTCGGGTCGGTAGTAACACCTGTCGCACCATCGCCTGATATATTTTGAAAACTGGTTGTTAAACCGACATTAGCTCCGTATCCATATAATGATGTAAGCATATATGAATTCCCAGCCTGATTAATAGGGGAATAATTAACAGTACCGTTAGTTAAACCTAGTGCCATACCATTACCAACAACAGGCACGGTAGAAGCCGTACTGACAGATTTTGTAATAGCCTGATTACCCCATTTTGGCCGCCTTACGGTATTGTTTACACTGTCATATACAAACTTATCGCAAACGCCGTATGTAGAAACAGCGCTTTGCCAATTCGCCTCTGTGGTAAATATTGCAGAATATTCTCCGCTGTTGTAAAGTTCAGCGATATAATCAACGAATGCCGAATAAGCCCCCGAACCTTGTATCAATGCACCATCGAGTAAATGTAACCCTGCGTCTGTCAACGGAATTGTTGAAGTTACAACCTCTCCGATGTTACGCTGAATAGCCGATATTGTACCGTCGTTTTGCACAACAATCGTTGAGCCGTCGACTTTAATAACACCCAAAGCTGAATCTGTAGCCGGAATTGCAGTTATAAAACCGGTATCATTGGTCAAATCACTTACTTTTGTTGGAATTGAAGAATTAAGCGCATAATCTCCGATATTTTGTTTTGTGTTTATCAAATTTCTTAAAGTAACGTCAATTTCATCCACATAAGCTTTTGTTACATCCGAATTTTGCTCTGCATAATATTGAGCGCTGTCTCTTAATTCCTTTGCTTCATTTTTATATTTTTCAGCTAATTCGGCATAATACCTTGCTTTGTTATTGGAAGCCTGAATAGCATTTTTTGTTTCAGAACCGGAAACATAAATATTTTGACCCGAACAATTTTTATTATTACAATTAGACATTACTATTACCTATAACCTTTCTGGGATAAACAATAATTCTGTTTAAATCACCGTAAGTTCCGTCAGAAATAAACAATGTGTCTTCTACAGAAGAATCCGAGATACAAACCTTTATCCCGTAATAATATATTTCATAAGGTTTTTTTGCGGGTACGGTTAAAAGCTCGGTATATTCAGGAGTTAAAACAAAAGTTGCAGTATTTGAATTATTTACCGAAACCTGCAATTCTTCGCCTACCGGATTTCTTTTCGAATCTTGAATCGCAAAATAAACCGTATATGCATTATTTTCATCTAAACCGTAAACGGTTATTTCTCCGCTATCTCCCTGATATAGAGAAATCGTACCGTTTTCATCTATTACTAACATAAATTATTCCTTTCTTTTTTTCATCAATAAGGGTCTAAGAGGTTGGAGGTTTGGATGTTGGAGGTTTGAGGTTGGGCTTTTAATATGCCAGCCCTCTATTCTTCAATACGTCCAGCCCTCTGCGTTCCACTCTGCTGAGCGCCTACCGGTGGATTCACACCCTTTTTATATTTACCCCTCCGCTTCTAAAAATTCTCAACACTAATCTCTGCTGAAGGTACAAAATAAGAATTCGTACAAGAAATCGTAGTTGACAGAACATCGCTTTTTTTAACAGGGATTGAGATTAATGCCGAAGAAGAACCGTCAGCCTTTATTACGAAAGTATTCCCGTTAACGCTCAAATTTCCGGTACTTGAAGATGCAGGAATTACAAGAACAAAACCGTTAGCCCCTGCCGTATAATTCATACCTGATGTAAACGAAATACTTGTCATAGAATTCCAATTCGGAAGCAATGTAGAATTTTTTACAAGAAGCTTTGTTTTTGCCCTATAAGTTTCAACTGTTGCAGAAAGCGTCGCAAGCGCCGAAGTAAGAGTTTCCGAAAGAGTTGTAATTCTTGAATTTATTGTTGCTATATTTGAAAGTATCGATGATATACTTGTATTTAAAGCCTCAGAAGAAGATGTAATTCTCTCATCTAGATAATTAAAATTGTTATTTATTGTTTCTGAACTCGCAATCGAGCCGTATTGAATCGTTGTTAATGGCATTATTTATTTCCTCCTTCAATAATAACTTCATAAATTTTATCAATCTTCAGCTGAATAGCACCCAGCTGTTGCTTTAGGTCGTTACAATCCTCCTTTAAATCTTGGTAGCTTTCCTTTGTGGCATATATATTAGATATATCCCCCAAAATTTCTCTATGCTTAACTTCTAAAGACATTGGCGTTGCAAAAAGATTGTATTGAAAGATTAATGCTACAGCAACAAGACCTAATGGCAGGTATTTATTGATAAATTGTTCCATACCTCCCCCTTTAGATTAGTGCAGCCAACATTGCAGACTGCACAGCCATCTGGTTTGCCAGCTGCCAAGTGTCAAACATGGAGTAAGAAGAGTTTCCTGACGAGTTTGTACTTGTAGCATTTCCTCTGCTTGTTTGCAATGACTGTTTCTGAGTGCTATCAAGAATATTGTATCCGTTCATATACATAAGCATAAGATTATAAAGCATAGCTGCGGTGTCTTTTTGTGAATTTGCCAGTAATTCCTGCGCATAATTAGAGACTTGATTTGCATTATTTTGCGCTAGATTATTATACATATTCGTTGCCTGAGATGAACGCACCATATTACGCTTTGAAAGCGGATTAATAATATTATTTTCAAGCGCAAGGGCAGACTTGCTATTCAATGTATTGATAAACGAATTCAACTTTGCCTGATTCGTAACCGAGTTTAATGTCGGATTCAAATACTCGTTTAAAAGCTGATCCATATTCTTGTTAACAAATTTGTTTATAGAATCAACCGCCGTACCCTCTATAAAAGAAGATACAGTTCCGCTGTTATCGGTTTTGCTCGTAACATAAGGATTTGTAGTTGTAGTATTGCCGTATACGGTTGAACTGGTTGTACTTGATGATTTCTTTCCCATAAATTATTCCTTTCTTTTTTTCAGTAAGGGTCGGATTGTAAGAGGTTTGTATGTATGGAGATATGGCTTTTAATTGACCAGCATTCTATATGTCCAGCCTTCCTGCCCACTATCCCTCCCTTTACCACCTACACCTTTACCTTGATTTTTCCAAACTCTATGTTATTTATACAGAAGTTTTGACCTTTTGTTTTTGCATAAAAACTCATTTGCAAAGTCTTAAAATAAGCAGAAGGAAGGTTTTTAATAACATTAAATTTTTCAAAGGGATAAATTGAAGTATCCCAATTATCCTTATCAAAATGAAGTACATTGCTAAATGTTTTCGAGACAATGCGCCTTAATTTTGTGGTCAGAGCGTTGTAATCTTTTGTGTATTCGACATAAAAATCGTTGTTATAATACATATTCATAGTAAGTTTAGGCGGATGAGCAAGAATTTTTACGGAATTTTCAACTCCGAGATTCAACGGTGTACATTTATAAAATGCCTCAATAAACTCTCCGTCAAATGTTTGTGTAGAATATTCTTTGTAAATTTTTTTACCTGCGGAATACAAAACGCCGTCTATTATGTTAAAACAGGAAATGTACTGAGATTTTCTTTTTACCCAGCAATTTCGAAGATAATCATAAATTAAAATTGTTGAATAGTTAGGTTCGGAGGGAGGTAATAATAGCCAAACCTCGTTTCTGCTTGATGTTAAAACAGAAAGCGTTTTTATTTTATCCGTTGTATCCGGGCGAATAGAAAATAATTCCTCCTGAATATCAATTGCGATATTTTCTCCTAGGGTTTTGTCCCCATTTACGACCTGTAAAAAAGAAAATACACCCTTTTTCGTGTCGTCATAAAAATAAAGCTGAGTGCCGTGGAAAACCAGAGCATCATATCCGGCACACCCTCCGGGAGAATCAAACGATTTTGAAAAAATTCCGTCATCTTCTGTAATAAGACAGGATGAATCCTTGTGAAAAACGGCTAATGCTCCCAAATACGGGTAAATAGCCGTAATTTTTTTAACAAACTCTATATACCCTGACGATGTAACGACTTCCGCATCAGAGGTTGAAAAATCATAAACATCCTCTTGCACTGAATACCAGAGTTTTTGCCCGTTGAAAACCCATAAACGTCCGGAAAATATTACCATTCCCAGACCTTTGACAATGTTACCATCCATATCAGAAGGAGTCATCATTGTTACTTCATCAGGATTATCATTTTCGTCTGTTTTACCAATTTCTATTGATAACATTTCTTCTCCATTAGAGAACAGCCATAAATCAGACCAGCCTTGAGAAGCATCTGTTGCACAGGATTTACCCGTAACCGTCAAATAATCGACCTTCAATGTTAAAGTTCCGTTTGAAGGTGTAAAAAGATAAATTTTTCCTTCAGTTATGCTTTCGGTATGTACAAAGAAGTACGTATTCGAATTTTGCACAGTTTCAAAAATGTTTATTACGGTTTCTCCATTCGGGATCGAATTACAAACCGATGAATTTCCGGAAGCAGTTCTTATTCCGACACCGGAATTTGTTTCGGTCGGGAATAATTCTACATTTTGTATATCAGATGCCGTTATAACAGAGCTTCCAAAGACAGACGAACTTCTGTTTATACCTGAAAACCTGTTACAGACAAGGTTTTTCTTTTGCATAGTTTTTCCTTTCTTTTAAGTTTTTTAAGATTTTGAGAAATTTTTACCGCAAATGTTACAAAACTTAACAATTCGAGGCAAAAAGGGCAATTTTTTATTTAGTAAA
>CALYTW010000024.1 GCA_945487905.1 uncultured cyanobacterium | reverse complement strand
CTGCATATACCTGCATCGACGCAAATACCGCCGATATTAATAAAAGTGATAGTTTCATACCGAATCTTCTCATTTTACACAATTCCCATTTTATGTAACTTATATAGCCTCTCTATGATACCCTCAACATACCTTAAATTAAATATTTTTTTAACTTTTTTTTACATTGTTAACATTGTTAACATTTTAAAATACAGAAACATATCCTCTTTTTTTTATATCATAATTTTCTATTTTATAATCTTTATGATTAACTCTTATTCTCAAAGAATTATGTATATCGGTTCTCAAAATATTTGTATTCTTAAGTAAATATAGGGTATATAAAGAAGGATGTCCAAATTTGTTTTCGCCCGTTGAAATTATTGAGAATTTTGGATTAAGATATTCCGTGATTTCTTTGTTTAATACCCCTGTTGCACCGTGATGAGGTACTTTTAGCACGGTAATATTTTTCGGAATTTGATTCAAAACTGCATTAATTCCGTTTATGCCTGCATCTCCGGTAAACAGCATTGAAAAATCTTTGTACCGTAAAAGAGTTATTATAGAATTATCATTATCGCTTCTACCCTGATAATTATTCAGATTTGTAATCGTCAAATCGTCTTTTGAATAAACATTTTGCTGATTTTTGGCAAGAATAATTTTTACGCCGTTTTCTTTGGAAACTTTATAAATACCTTGTGAAGCAGTTGAATCATGATTTAAGTTGTTTACATATATTTTACCAACATTCAAATTTTTGATTAAATCAACAACACCTCCGCAATGATCATTATCAAAATGAGTTACAATGATAGAATCAAGGTTTTTTATACCTCTGTCTTTAAGATATTTTATAACAATTATTTCTGCCTGAGATTTTCCTCCGTTATATCCGGATTTTCCCGTGTCAATCATAATATATTTGTTATCAGGAGTTTTAATCATACAACAATCGGCATTTCCCACATCAAAAGTTATTATTTCAAGGTTGGTATTTGTTATTGGTATAAAAGTCAGAAGCAGAATTCCCGCAAAAACTCCAATGGAAATAAGTGCTTTTTTAAAATATTTTTCCCGTAATTCTTTGTAAAGGAATAGCGAAAGCGAAAACAGTATTCCGTAGTAACTAATTATCTGAAATACGGATGGATGAGATGTTTGTATTGCAGAATGCGGAAGTTTTCCCCAAAAATCCGAAATATTTACAAGAAGCGTTAACATAGGATTCAGGATAAAATCACACCCCATACAGATATATTCCGCAATAGGTTTTATTGCAGACAAAAGAGCGCTTATAAAACCGCCAAAACTCAAAACCATAAGTATAGGAACGCTCATTATATTTGCAAAAATTGAATATAAACTGATATTGTTAAAATAAAAAATCTGAATCGGTATAACCCAGAGCTGTGCAATAATCGGTATTGTTATTGAAGAAATAATATAATCAACAACTTTGTTTTCAGGTTTTGCAAAAGCGGGCGCCATAATAAGAATGCCGAAAGTTACAATAAACGAAAGTTGAAACCCTACATCATTTATCCATAAAGGGTTATAAAGAAGCATTAAAAGAGCTACAAAGAACAGAAGCGCAATACTGTGAGCATCTCTGTCTATCAGTTTTCCTATCAATACAAACATAAGCATAAAAGTTGCTCTTATAACGGATGCACCAAGCCCGGTCATAAGTGAATAAATTAAAACCATTACCATGCCGGTTCCAACCCTAATTTTAAAAGGAATTCTAAGTAAAGTCATTAAAAGAAAGAAGAAACCGTATATAAAAGCAACATTCATTCCTGAAGCTGCCAAAATGTGCAGAAGACCTGAATTTACAAACGATTTCTTAATATTTTGCGGAGGAGAAACCGCATCATCTCCGAATACAATACCGCCAAGAATTTCGAGATTTGGCGAAGGTAAATACTTTGAATGTATTTTTATTACATTTTCACGATAATCATTTACCCATTGCATGAATTTTGCTTTTGCACTTTGTACCTTATTTATCCCTTCAAAATCTTTTGCATAAAATACAGCATAGGTATTATAATTTCTCAAATAATTTCCATAATCAAACTGCGACGGATTTCCTGCTTTAAAAGGTGTTGAAAGCCTCCCTTCCAAAATATAAGAATTGTAAAGCTTTAAGTCTTTTATTTTAGATTTTGTATCGTCATTCAGATTTATGGTTACAAGCACTTTTTCCGATTTAAAACTTTTTTCGACAGAACCAAATTTAATTTTATCGGTTTTAAAGAAGAACTTCGGTTTACCGTCGGATATACCCTGAGGAATTGATAGGACAGTTCCCTCTATGCTTGAATTAATCGGTGCAAGATTGAGCAATTCATCTGTCTGTTTTAATCTTACGGAAGTATTTATTATCCCGAAATAAAACACCAGCGTCCAAAGTATTATGTGCTTGAAAGATAAAATGTTTTTATAAGCAAAAAACAGAAATACACCTGTAAAAATCAGAGAAAAAGCAAAAACATGCCTGCTCAAAGCTGCGTAAAGTGCAAGCACATAAAATCCCACCGTTACAAGCATTAAGAGATTTTTATTGAGCGAAATTAAAGAGGAAATTTTATTCAGCAAACTGATACTCCTGTATCCTCTATTTACTTCCCTCAGAGACCTGAGCAATTTTTTCTATTCCCTGCGAATCCAGAATAAAATCACACAATTCTCTGACTGCACCACGTCCGCCGTTTAGTGAGGATTTAAACTTACAGATTCGCTTAACTTCTTCAACAGCATCATTAGGACAGCAGGAAAGACCGACTTTTTCCAAAATGCAGATATCCGGAAGATCATCTCCCATATATGAAACATTTTCATAACTCAAATTGTACTTTGCCATAATTTCTTCAAGTGCTGGCAATTTATACTGTCTGCCCTGATAGACTTCCGTAATATTAAGATTTTTTGCTCTGTGAGCAACAGTACCATTGTTCCTTGCTGTAATAATTGCCGTAATGAATCCGGATTTAACCATTCTTACAAGCCCGTGACCGTCTTTTACGTTAAAGGTTTTGTATTCTACCCCGTTTTCATCATAAGTAACACTTCCATCCGTCATAACACCATCAACGTCAAATGCAAGAAGTTTAATTTTTTTTGCCGATTTTACAGCATTTGCTTTAAGTTTTGCCATATATTCTATCCTTAATGATTAAACAATATTTTTAGGCGGAATGCCCCAATGCAGAGATTTTCTCAGTGTTGAGTAAAACTTGCGGTTATCTAAAAATGCGAGTTTTGCTTTCTTTTCAGATGCTTCAATTGTAATTTTATCAATGCATTTTATGGTGTCATAGCCGTCAATTGACACAGAGAGAAGCATATCGCTGGTTTTAATGGCGATTTTCTCGGTCATAGGAACAACAAGAGGTCTTGCATTGAGTGTATGCGGGCAGATAGGAACTATAACTATCGAATCAAGTGTCGGATATAAAACAGGCCCTCCTGCAGACAGCCCGTATGCGGTTGAACCTGTCGGAGTTGAAATAATTATACCATCAGCAATATAGTTACAGACCACGTTATCGTTTATTTCCAGATAGAATTTAGACGAGCGGGATTGGTTGCATCCTTTAATTACAAAGTCATTCAATGCCAGATAAATTCCAGAATAAAGCATCAAGCGATCTTCGATATAATATTTACCTTTTATAACAGATGTTATAATCTCCTGCACGTCGTCGGGATGAGATAAAAATCCCAAACGTCCCATATTTATTCCCAAAACCGGAATATGAAAATCCGAATAAAATCTTGCGGCGCGAAGAATTGTACCGTCTCCTCCCAGAACAATTGTAAAATCCCCAAAATCCTGCAAGTTTGCTATATCAAAGGAACGATATTCCACATTATACCTATCCAGTTCCTGTTCGACCTTTTTCAGTGTTTCATTATAGTCTGGTATTTTTTCGTTAAAAGCTATATTAATTTTCATACAACCGATTATACCATAGAATTAAATTTTGTGATAAAGTAATATGAAGGTAAGTACAGGGAGAAAGAGAACAAATGATAGAAATGAAAGTTATGGGTATAGCGCTTGATGTAAGGACAAATTCGCCTATAGTTGTTCTGCACGATTTGGATAATCGAAAAGCCCTTCCTATATGGATTGGTTCGGCGGAAGCGAGTGCTATAATAAGATGTATTGAAGGGCTTGTTGTTGCAAGACCTATGACACATGATTTGATTACAAATATCGTCAAAAAAACAGGTTATAAAGTTGAAAAAGTTGAAATAAACGATGTTGAAAAAGAAACGTATTATGCAACCATATTTTTAACCAAGGGAGACGAAACTTTAGAGATTGATTCACGTCCTTCCGATGCAATTGCGGTTGCTATGAGAGCAGAAGCACCGATTTATGTCACGGCAAACGTGCTTATGAACGGTTCTGTTTCAACAGATTCCGCCAAAGATGAAGAAGAAGCTCAGGAATTTAAAGATTTTATACAAAATATTAAACCTTCAGACTTTGAAAAACTTATGAAGGGCAAACACGAAGAAAGCGACCAATAGGGTGCCGGTTGACACCTTACCACAACCCTCTACTTAAGGAGAGGGAGGAGATTATATATGAAAAGAAACAAAAATTACGATAATCTTGAACAAAGCTACCTGTTTTCAACAATAGCAAAGAAGGTAAATGAATATACAACAAAGAACCCTGACAAAAAGGTTATACGTTTGGGAATAGGGGACGTTACAAAACCATTATGTAAAGCTGTAATTGATGCTATGCACAAAGCCGTTGATGAAATGGGTATTCAGGAAACATTTAGAGGGTATGGACCTGAGCAGGGCTATGATTTTCTGAGAACTGCCGTTCAAGGTTATTATAAAAAGCATAATGTAGATTTAGATTTGGACGAAATCTTTATTTCCGACGGTGCAAAAAGCGATTTGGGAAACATTCTTGACTTGTTTGACAAAGATAATACGGTGCTTGTTCCGGACCCTGTTTATCCTGTATATGTTGATACAAACAAAATGGCAGGAAGGGTAGTAAATTTCATTAATGCCAATGGAGGAAATGACTTTCTTCCCTTACCTGACAGAAGCGTTAAAGCGGATATAATTTACGTTTGTTCCCCTAATAATCCCACTGGCTCGGCTTATAACAGAGTGCAGTTAAAAGAATGGGTTGATTATGCAAATTCTATGCAAGCAATTATTCTTTTTGATTCGGCTTATGAATGTTTCATTGAATCTGAAGATATTCCTCACAGCATTTATGAAATTAAAAATGCAAAAACCTGTGCAATAGAATTCTGCTCGCTTTCAAAAACGGCAGGATTTACTGGTACAAGGTGCGGTTATACGGTTGTTCCGAAGGAACTCGGAAAACTCAACAAGATGTGGCTTCGCCGTCAGACAACAAAATTTAACGGTGTTCCTTATATTGTTCAACGTGGTGCGGAAGCAGTATTTACCGAAGAAGGTCAAAGTGAAATAGATGTAAATCTCAACTACTATAAAAAGAATGCCAAATTAATTTCACAAACTTTGAAAGAATGCGGAATATGGCATGTCGGAGGGAAACATTCTCCTTATATCTGGTTAAAATGTCCTAATGATATGAAGTCATGGGAATTTTTCGATTACTTGCTCGAAAATGCACAAATTGTCGGCACTCCGGGGGCAGGTTTCGGGAAAAACGGCGAAGGATATTTTCGTTTAACCTCATTCGGCTCTTACGAAAACACTGCTGAAGCCATGGAAAGAATAAAAAAACTTTTTGCCTAATAATTTGAAATCAGTTTATTATAGTTATCCAAATATGTTTGAGCTAATTTTGGCTTGTTAAGTTTTTGATAAACATAAGCCAAATTATAATGGACTTCGGGAATATCGTTTCTGATAGTTACGGCTTTTATTAAAGCAGTTTTTGCTTCTTTTGTTTTACCCCGTTTTAAATATGCACAAGCCAGATTGTAGTACACATAAGGATTTGTCTGATTTATTTTGACAGCTTTATTGTAGCTGTCTATAGCCATCATGGATTTTCCCTGTTCGAGATATATGTTGCCCATATTGTAATAAGCCTTGTAATATTTGGAATCTACACCGAGAGCTTTCTGATACATAAAAATTGCCTGCTCTTTGTCGCCTTTTTCATCAAGCAAATTACCAAGAATCAGCCAGTCTTGAGCAGAGCGTTCGTTGGGATGAATTTGGAGAAGCATTTCCATAGTTTTATCAAAATTGTTATCGCTATAAAACGCTGTTGCATGTTTTGACAACTCGTCCGAACCAAAACAAGCATTCATAAATAACAATACAAAAAATAAAACTAACCCTTTCCTCATAATACGATTTTATTATATTTTTTCGGGTTTTTCAAATTGTTTGTAAAAATTTGTATCACCTTGGGTCGGATTTGAAAAAGTTCGAAAAATTGTTTTCCTATTTACTTCCAAACTTGTAGTATTAAGTACAATCTGATTTACATTTGCCCCTCGATTTTTTCCGCATCCTCTCTAATAATTCTATATATGATTAATTTAATATTAGTTTAATTGCTTTCTCCGGCTCGAAATCCGCAAAATGCATATACAAGAGGAAGTATGACTCCGGCTACTTTTTGTAAACTTGGGAAATTACTCATTGCAAGAACTCCAATTGCATCATCAATATTAGCGATAGAATCTTTAATGGTTAATTTTCTATCAGGTTCTTTGTCTTTTGGATCACAAATTAGATTGGAAACTTTTGCTGATAGTATCATACCAACTCCAAGTCCAGCAACAGTGGAAAAGATTTTAGGAACTGCTTTATTTGCAAATTGACAATTTTTAGTTGCTCTATTTATTCCAACAACAAGAGCAGGTGGAATTACAGCATTAGAAAACTGAAAAACACCTTCTTTGACTTTTTGTATTTGGTCGTATTTATTGTTATCAATTCTTCCTCCAAGAATACCGCCAATAATACTGCCTGCACTAACTGTTGCAATCTCTTTAAGTCCGTAATGAACATTTGTTATCTTTGAATTCTGTTTTTTTGCAAAAAATAATAAAGGTATCAAAGTCCCAATTACAGCACCACAAGCTGCACGAATGGCTTCTTTTTGTTCACTTGTTCTTGTTTGGTGATATCTATATGACAACACATTCTTTTGAGCAGTCGTATTTTCTTTAAACGAGACTTGTCTTTTATAATTAGGATATATGCTATTTATAATCATGTCACATATATCAAACCACATAAAGAATTTTATTGTTGCTTTGTTATATGTTTTGTTACATTTCTATATATACTCTTTTGAAACTTTCCCAAATATGTTGTTATCAAAACTACCACTATAAAATATAAATAAGTTGTTTGTACAGGATTAAATATCGTATAAATTTTATCTGAAGAAAAATCTATACTAATATGGTTAAAATAACAAAGAATATTAGTTATAACAAACATAACAAAAACGTGGTTAGCCATTATGTGATAGGTATTATTCCCGATGTCTTTTAAAAGTTTTATATCTTTGCAATAATTATATCCAATCTCAACTGCAAAAAGTGAAACCCAGATGCCTGTTAAAGCGGTTAAAACAGGTACAACCAATTGCTCATCAAATCTTCCCCACACAAGCACATAGCTCAATCCGATTCCGTGTTCAGGGTTAAAATCTCTATTAAAAAGCCATAAAACTGATTGAACAAAAAGGACAATACCCAAGTATTTTGGTGTAAAAATATTAATTTTATCTTTGATATATTTTACATAGAAATATCCTATATATACAAAAAATAATGAAAACATAAGTTTCATAAGAATAAGTGTTATGGTGTTATTCCCTAAAAATTTAAACAAAGGAATTGCTCCAAAACCAATGATTGAAAAGAAAATTAGTTTTGTATATTTGTCGGATAATCTGCTTAAAAATTTCATTAAAACGACAAAAACACACAAGGTTAAAAACAATTGCGGTACAAACCACAGAGGCGCACATAATAAAAGTTGGTGCCCGTTTAGAAATGGTGTTACAAAAAAGCTTTTGAATGAAAGGGTGTCACCCAAGAATATTCCGCTGTATTTATAAACAATATAAGTAATTCCAAAATACACAGTTTCATAGGCAAAATAAGGAACAAGCAAGGACTTAATTCTTTTTACAAAATATTCTTTTATATTATTGATATATTTTTCTTTAAACAACATGCCGGAGATAAAAAAGAATAAAGCAAGCTGAAAAGAATACGGAGGAAACATCCCAAACAGAGAAAATTCCAAATGACCTGATACAACAAGTAAAATCGCTAATGCTTTTAACAAATTGATTTTTTCGGAAAACACTTTGTCCATACTGCTATCCTTCTACCTTGTCAGGAGTCAAGTCTAACCACAAAACCTGATAAGGAGCAAGTCTCAAGTGCATTGTTTTGCTTGTTAGAGAAATATTCACTTTAATATTATCTCCGTTTACAAGATTTTTTAGAGTTTTTATATTTGAATCGTTTTTAAGAATTATATCAATTGGCAGAGTTATGTTTGCATACAATTTTTCTCCCGATAAATTATTAATCACAAGAATTTGTTGCTCTTTATTACTTCTTATATACGCAAAATTACTTTTTGATTTTGTTTCAAGCAATTTGAATTTACCGTTTGCCATAACAGGAAGGGATTTTCTGAGTGTTATAAGATTTTTAACTTTTTTATAAACTTGGGAATTAAATTTGTAATAGCCTAAAGTTGAGCCGTAAAAGAGTTTAGCCGAAACATTGCCTCTGTGAATATCTCTTGAATCAAAAATGGAAAGCAGGTTTGAAATTCCGATAGCTCGTTTTTTAGCAGATTTTTGAGCATTGTCAAAATTATTTGTAACTCCGACTTCATCTCCATAATAAATTATCGGAATACCCGGAAGTGACAGCAGTATGGAAAAAGCTGTTTCTATTCGGTTTGGATTTCTGTCCAAGAAATTTGCCAATCTGCCGCTAACACCAAAACCTTGTCTAAATTCAGCCCCTTTTGAAATAAGGTCATTATATATAATACTTCTGACTTCCGGACTAACCATTTCAAGTGTCAATTCATCATGTACTCTCAAGAATATTCCCCAAGCAGCTGTATCAGGAATTTGCGGAGTTTGTTTGTAAGCATCCGCAAAATATTTTTTATCACCTGTGACAAGTGATGCCCAAATAGCCGGCATGTATGGAAAATGATATGCAATTTGAGCCTCATTTGTTCTTTTTATTGTTTTTTCTTCGTCATTAATTTGTATTTTTACTTCGTGTTCTTTGCCAAAGTAGGGTAAAATATCTTTAGGAGTTTGACAGGCTTCTACTTGTATAACTGTAGAAGGTGCTGTTAGCTGAATATATGCACTCAATAATTTTACTATTGAATGTGTTTTCGGTAAATTTTCAGCATTTGTTCCGCTTTCTTTGGATAAATATGGGATAGCATCCATTCTGAAAATATCTATACCTAAATTTGTCCAATTCGTAATAGTATCAAGTACGTAATATAAAACCTCAGGATTTTCCCAATTTATATCAAGCTGAAATGGGTAAAAGGTGTGGTATAAATAGTAATCTTTTCCGTTAACAGTAACTTTTCTGTAATTATGCTCAGTGTTTTCAGGAAAAATCAATCTTCTTTTGGAAATCTTGCCATCAGATTCAGTGTATTCAATCACTGTTCCCAATTTCTCATCTTGATATTTTTTATATTCTGGCATTTTATCAGTATAAATAAAATAATTTAATGCTGTTTCATCTCCGCTTTCAAGTCGCTTAAACCATTCATGTTCACTTGAAAAATGGTTTAAGACTAAATCCGCTTTTACTTTAAATCCACGTTTTTTTGCTTCTTTAATAAAAACAGTAAATTCTTCCATTCCGCCTAAATCTTTTCTCACAGTTTTTGGATTTTTCACATCAAACCCTGCATCTTTCATTGGGCTTTCTGCAAACGGAAGCATATATAATGTTGTAACCCCTAAATCCTGTAAATAATCAAGCATTAAAGCAGTATCTTTAAAAGTATTTTCTTTATCTTGATGAATTGTTCCAAACTGGTCAACATAAAACATATAAATAATTTCGTCTTTATACCAATCGGATTTTCTTGTTTTATCTTGTTGCAACAATTCTTTTGAACGAGATTTTATAGAATTTTCTACTTTTTCAATAAATTTACCGTAAATTTCATCTGCATTATCTTTACCATAAATATCAATAATTGCGTCTTGTATTTCTTTTTTTAGTGTTTTATCTAATGTTGACAACTGATTTGATGTAATAGTTGTTATTTCTGTCGTAACATTGTCAAAATCCTCTTGAGCATACACAACGTTTGAACATAACATGGTAGATAAAATAATAAGCGATAGTACATGTTTCATAGAATTATTATATCACAAAATAAATGAGAGTGCTTTTTTTCTAAAATTCTAAAAGTAATTATGCGATTCGAGTTTGCGGGAAAAGGTCGAAAATTGCGTTAATAAGTTGTTATTCAACTCCAGCTTACGCAAGTCATTTTTCGACTTTTTCCGCATCCTCAAATAGAAAAATACAGCATTGAGATTTATAATTCCGCAGAAACAATAGTTTCATATTTAAAACCGCTTGGAATTAAATTTTCCGTATAACCTTGAAATAAAACCATGTTTTGGCTACACTCTATTTATACTTTGTAAGTAAGGAGTGTAATTATGGTCTGTTTAATAAAAGAAAAAAAAGATACAAAACTTATTAAAGAAGCTTTGCATGTTCTTGGCAAAGACAATCTTGCTTTGATTATTCACGGAAGCAGTTTTCCTTCAAAAAACGGAGAAGATACCGGATTCGGAACATACAATTCGGCATCAGGTCATGAACTGATTGAATACGCTTCTGGTATATTCAACGCATTACAGTTAGGGCCTGCTGGCAAAACAAAGTCTTCGGATTCTTCACCTTATTGCGGAACAATTTTTTCAGGCAATCCGCTTTTTATTGACCTAAAGAAATTAACTACTGAGGAGTGGGGTTGTATTCTGTCCGAATCTTTATTTAAAAAAGTTGTATCCGGAAACCCCAGAAAAAATACGGGAAGAACTTCTTATTCATACATACACAAGGCTCAAACAGAAGCTTTAAAAGAAGCTTGGGTAAACTTCAAGTCAAAGAAAATTATGAAAAAGAACTTTGAAAAGTTTAAGAAAGAAAATCGATTCTGGCTTGATAATGATGCTTTGTATGAAGCACTTTCAATTGAAAACGGCAATGATTACTGGTATATATGGAAAAACGAAATAGACAAAAACCTTTTGAATCCTAAATCTGAAGACGAAAAGAAAATTTTTGAAGCAAGAATTGCGAAGATAAAAGAAAAATATGAAGATGAAATAGAATTTTATAAATTCTGCCAGTTTGTTCTGGAGGTTCAAAACGAAGAAACCAAAAAGTTTGCACTACAACACGGTATAAAAATGATTGCAGACAGACAGGTTGCGTTCTCCGACAGAGATGCTTGGGCATATCAATCACTGTTCATGCCTGGGTGGTATTTGGGATGTCCTCCGGATTATTTTTCAAAAGACGGTCAGGCTTGGGGTTTTCCTGTAATGGATCCTGAAAAAATGTTTAAAAAAGACGGTTCTTTGGGCGAAGGCGGTGTTTTGATGAAAAATCTTTATAAAAAGATGTTCAAAGAAAACCCCGGCGGTGTCAGAATTGACCATATTGTAGGATTGATTGATCCTTGGGTTTACAAAGCCGGCAAAAAGCCTATGTGCGAAGAAGGGGCAGGCAGATTATATTCGTCTCCCGAACACCCTGAGCTTTCCAAATATGCTATTGCAAAAATAGAAGATTTGGACATGACTCTTGAAGCTGATAAAGAAAAAAGAGTTAAATCTTTAACAGATGAACAGATTAAACTATACGGCAGATTGATTGAAAAAGTAGTTATCGCAGCCGCAAAAGAATGCGGTTTGGATAAAAACGCAATTGTCTGCGAAGACTTGGGAACTTTGACAAATCCTGTTGATGCTGTTATGAAGAAATACGAACTTCAAGGTATGAGATTGACTCAATTTGTTGTTCCGGAAAAGCCCGAACATCCGTACAGATGCAAAAATATAACCGAACATGTTTGGAATATGGTTGGAACTCATGATAATAACCCGATTGCTGTTTGGGCAGAATCAATGATTAATACTCACGAAGGCTATTTGCACGCAAAAAATCTTGTTGAAGACTTGTTTGCCGATGCAGAGAACAAAGACGATATTATTGTAAGACTTACTCAGGATAAAGACTACTTAACTTTTGTAAAATTAGTCGAGATTTTTGCTTCTAAGGCAAGAAATGTGCAAATGTTCTTTACTGATTATTTCCAAATCAAGGAAACATACAATACTCCCGGAACATCAGGCGACCAAAACTGGTCACTCAGACTGCCGAACGATTTTGCAGAAAGAAAACCGATTGATATGTATGCAATTCTTAAAGCTGCGATTATAGCAAGAGGAAAAGAGTTTGCGTCAAAGCACGCAGGCATGATTGAAAAACTGGGATAATAGGCAACCTCTTATTGTTTCCAATAAGGTTTAAATTCAATAATTTCTTTAAGGGCGGTTTTATAATCGCCCTTAAAATTAATTGTTCTGTCGTCAACGGATAAAAATCCGTTACCGGTCTTGTTATCATATCTTTGCAAACGTATTTTATTGTAGAAAAATTTTATATACTGCTGGAATTATGTAAAAAACTATGGTATTCTATAAAAATTATGAGAAGAATCGCTCTTATATTAATTACCCTTATTTTTTGCTATGCATGTCCTGTATTTGCGATTGAGAACATCAATTCGCCAGACGAAGTTGTATTGGAGATTAAGCCTGTTTTACATGATGAGCTTGGTGTTTTGGGAATAGAAACAGTTCCGGAACAGCAAGAAATCAGTATAGAAAAGACATTCCGCGAAAAACTCGAAGAAATATACCATACTGAATATACAGATTTAGGTGTAAACAACTATCTTTTAACGGATATACTCTCAAAACATTTTTCTGAGGATTCAATTATAGAGAGCATACATCCTTTTGCAGGCTATAACGGAAGTGTTATATTCAATTTTAATGAACCGGATTCTTTCAAGACTAATTACAGATTTAATACTGTTGCTTTAGGTATAGACGGTAAATTTAAAGGCGGGGAATCGGATTTTAGAATACTGTTTAGGAATGCGCCGTTATCGGGCAGGAATATGCTGAGGAATTCTTTTTCGGATGTTTATATAGGTACGAATAAACTTAAAAATCACAGAATACAGGCGGGGTATCAAAGACCTGCATCCGGAATCGAAGGAAAAATAAGCGCTTTTCAGCTACCTTTTATATATCGTTCTCAAATATCAAGGACATTCGGTACAGTAAGAAAAATCGGCGCAAGGGTTATCGGGGATTATGCTCTGCTTGACTATGATATAGGCGGATACAGCTCTGATACATATATGAAATCGTTTTTTCCAGGGGCTGAATTTGCAGGCTGGGTAAATTTAAAACCGCTTGGAAAAACAAACGGAAAATACGGAAATTTAAAAATAGGAAGCGGTTTTCAGAGTGGACACAGGGATAGTGATTATACCGTAATCGGTGCTTATGCAAGCTATGACTACAAAAGATTTATGGCAAATTTTGAGTGGGCTGATGCAGATGGTTACAACGGTTATTCGGGACACATTAGCGATAAACACGCAAGCGGGTTTTATACGACACTCGGATATATGGTTACTCCTAAGGTACAAATTCTTGCAAGATATGATGAATTTGACCCGAATCACAGCATAAAAAATAATAACAGACGGGAATATTCACTGGGATTAAATTATTTTATAAAGGGGCAGGGATTAAAATTAATTTTTAACTACATTTTCTGTCAGAATGACTCAGCAAAAGATTCGCACAGGCTGATTTTGGGAACACAGATATTGTTGTAAGGAATAGTTGTTTCTATTTTCTTGACAGTTCAAACTGCCATATCTCAATTTACCCATACCGGATTGCTTCAGGGGTAAATACATTTAGGTTGTAGTCTGTGCTACAGGCTTGAAAGTATATCTACACGCACAGCACCTTGCAATGATAATTGGCATTTAGTCTTTTCAGCCAACCAAATATATTTTCACTTTGCCACTTTACCATCTCCGCTTTCCCCTTTATCCCTTTACCCCCTGTAACAATTTTGCCTATAATACTTGACTTTATTACAAATAGTTTATAGAATGGGTGCAAGACTCAGGTGTCTGAGTTGAGGTTAAACAATTATTAGGAGAATCGGTCATGTACGAAGATGAAACGCTTATTTGTGAAGACTGCGGAAAAGAGTTTGTTTTCACAGCAGGAGAACAGGAATTTTATGCAGAAAAGGGTTTAACAAATAAGCCAAAAAGATGTCCTGAATGCAGAAAAATTAAAAAACAACAGCACAGGGGAAAAAAGAAAATGTATGATGCAGTGTGTGCAAAGTGCGCATTTGCAACAAAAGTTACTTTTAATCCAACACAAGGACGAGATGGTCTTTGAAAAGAATGTCTAGAAGCCGCAACATCCCCAGCAGTATAATAATACAACAAGTATATATTTTTCAAAAGATGGGCGGATTTTTCTAAAGGAAAAATCCGCCCCATCTTTATTTTTATTTAAACAAACAGCTTATTTATTTCTTTCAAAAAATTTTGCAATATCTTTATGCTCAAAGAAATGCGAAATTGGTCTGCCGTGCGGGCAGGTTTCAGGATTTTTGCACGTACGCCAGTTTCTTATTATTTCTTCCATTTGGTATTGATTTAAGTATGTATTTGCTTTTACCGAAGCTTTGCAAGAAGTTGTAATAAGTATTTTTTCTTCAATATTATCAATATTTCCGGAGATGTTTTTAAGAATATCGGAGAGAATATCTTTTGGCGAAATTTTAGACAGGATTTGCGGAATTTTTTTAAAAATAACCTCGGTATCGGAAATAAAATCGATTTCGTATCCGAATTTTGCGAGCTTATCTTTGTTGGATTCAAGGATATTTTTATCTGTTTCGGCAATAGGAATAACGTCAGAAATAAACAAAAGCTGGCAGTCGATATTTTTATTTTCTTTAAGTTTTTCGTAGATATAGCGTTCTTCGGCGATATGCTGGTCAACTATCTCAAGTCCGTTTTCTTTTTCAATAAGTATGTATGTTTTCTGGTATTGACCAATGATTACATCTTCTTTAATAAAAGCAGATTCTTGAATAAGTTTTGATTGAACTGGAGCAGAGGTGTAATGTATTTTCGGTTCTTGTTTTACTATATTAAGAATCGGCCTAGCATATACTGTATCTTCACTTTTTTCTTCTGCTGATGAAAAAATTCCTGAAATACTTGAGTTTTCGAATATCATAGCGGAATCATCATTCTGACTTGGTTTGGCAGACTGTTTTACAAAGCCTTGAAATGAATTTTGCTTACAAGATTTAAGGGCTGAATCTACCGATGAATAGATAAAATTAAAAATTTGGTTAGGGTTTTTGTATCTGACTTCACGTTTTGCGGGATGAACATTGACATCGACATCGTTGGCAGGCATTTCGAGATTTAGCACTATGAGAGGGAATTTTGAACCGCCCGTAAGGTTTCTATATACTGTGTCTATTGCTTTATGCATAACAGGGCATTTGACAAGACGTGAATTTACATACAAATAATAATCTTTTTTTGTTGCTCTTGTAAAATCCGGTGTACTTGCATATCCTGTCAGTTTTAAGCCGGAGATTTTATCCTCATTTAGCACAGTTTTCAGATGTGAAGCGGTTTCGGGATTAAAAATTTCTTTTATACAATCAAGCTGATTGCTGCATGAATTTGTTTTAAAGGTTGTCTTACCGTTAAATTTAAGTTCAAAAGATATTTCCGGATGAATAATAGCGATTGACTGCATAAATTCGCTTATATATGCCAACTCTGTTTTAGCGGATTTGAGGAATTTAAGCCTTGCAGGAAGATTATAGAACAAATCTTTGATATCCATTATTGTACCAATGGCACATCCTGTTTTTGATTGATTGACTTCAGAATTTTGACACATAACTTTTGTACCGTAGTCAAAATCTTTTGTTCTTGTAGTACAAGTGAGTTTTGAAATGGAAATTATACTTGCGAGAGCCTCTCCTCTGAAGCCCATGGTTTTGATATCAAACAAATCTTCGCTGGTTTTTATTTTACTTGTAGCGTGTTTTGAGAATGCAGGAACGATATCATCAGGTTCAATACCGGAGCCGTTATCGGCGACTCTGATATCACGGCATTCATTACCTATTTCAACGCTTATTCTGGAAGCAGAGGCATCAATCGAGTTTTCCACAAGTTCTTTTACTACTGAAAACGGACGTTCTATTACTTCCCCTGCGGCAATTTGGTTAATTACATTTTTTGACAGTTGAAGAATCTTTCCCATAAAAATATTATATATCAAAGAGAAAAAGTTTTAACTTGAATTTGTGCGAAAACCCTGTTCGTTATATAATCATTGTGAAAAAAGAAAGGGAATAAAATGAACGAAGTCAGAGTACGAATTGCACCGTCTCCAAGCGGAAACCTCCACATAGGTACTGCAAGAACGGCACTTTTTAATTATTTATTTGCCAAAAAGAATAACGGAAAATTTATTTTAAGAATAGAAGACACAGACGCTGAAAGAACAAGTCAAGAATATGTTGATAATATTTTTGATTCTTTGAAAGCACTGGGTCTGAATTGGGATGAAGGGCCTGATGTAGGCGGGGATTACGGGCCATATACTCAATCTGAAAGATTTGATATTTATCCCAAATATATTCAGGTATTGTTAGACAAAGGTTTTGCTTATGAATGCTTCTGCACGCCGGAAGAACTTGAAGCAGAAAAAGAAGAAGCGACAAAAAATAAACAGGCTTATGTTTATTCCAAAAAATGTGAGAACTTAACTGAGGAAGAAAAGGCAAAATTAAGAGCTGAAGGCAGGAAACCTGCAATAAGGTTTAACGTATCTAAAGCTCAAAAGGCTTTCCACGATTCATCAATTCTTGAATTTGATGATTTAGTAAAAGGAAAACTTCACGTTGATACAAACCTGATTGGTGATTTTGTAATAATGAAATCAAACGGCGCACCGACATATAACTACGCAGTTGTAATTGATGATGCTTTGATGAAAATTTCGCACGTAATAAGAGGCGAAGACCATATTTCAAATACATACAAACAAATCTTAATCTTTGAGGCTTTAGGTTTTGAAGTTCCGAGATTCGGACATTTAGGAATGATTCTTGCTCCAGACAGAAGCAAACTTTCAAAAAGACACGGTGCAACGGCAGTTTCTGACTTTGTAGAACAAGGATATTTGACAAATGCGTTGCTTAACTTTGTTGCACTCTTAGGTTGGGCTCCTTCCGACGGACAAGAAATCAAAACGGTAGACGAAATTGCACAAGATTTCAGAATCGGAGAAATTTCTTCTTCAAATTCAATTTTTGAATATGACAAATTGAAATGGATGAACAGCCACTATATCAAGATGATGCCTTTAGGCGAATTGAAGGAAAAACTCAAAAAATATTTAACAAAATATGACCTTTCGTCAATGACTGATGAACAATATACAAGAATGATTGAGGTTACTTACGAACCTTTGACTCTGCTATCCGATATTACGGATGCTGTTGCATATTTCTTTGGCGGAGATAATGTAGAATTAGACGCAAAGGCTAAAGAAAATATTGAAACAGAGCTTTCGCAAGAAGTTTTACGTGCATTTGTTGAACAGGGCGAAACATGGGAATGGACAGAAGAAAATCTTCACGAAAAATTGGAAAAATTCAGAGGAGATTTTAAAGAACAAAAAGGTTACAAACCCAAATTCACAATGTGGGCAATAAGGGCAGCCGTAACGGGCAGACTTTGCGGAGCTGATATGACAGCTATTTTGGCAATCCTGGGCAAAGAACACTCTCTGAACCGTGCCAGAAAATGTATTTTGACAAATGTTGGGAAGTAATTTTATACGAATAAAAAGTAAAAAGGTCGCCTTGGGAAAGGCGACCTTTTTAATAAACTATAAACTGAAATGTATGTATTTATTAACGATTGTAACTTTGAATAATTCAAACTAAGTTGCAAAAAGTGCAAAATGTTGTATAATATGATTGCAGGGAAAAGACCCTAAGAAGGTCATATCTCTTAAGGTCTTTCATAACTTCCCTAAACAAGTTTCGCAAGAATTTGTAATAAAAGTCCTAATAGTATTGGGGCTTTTTTAATTAACTCTCGTTTTACATGCATTACCACCTTTCAGCCTTAGTCCTCATAACTGTCTGTGTCTGCGGTGGCAAGTGGGAAGTTTACCCGTATTTATTATACAAATTTTTAAGATATTGTCCATGATTTGGGGTTTTTATTTGTTCAACACGACCTCTGCAATCTTTTCCGGCGGAATTTTGAGGCATTTTAACTCTTTGCAGGTTGTTTGGCGTTTTTCCCACAAACAAGGCTGTAAAGGACAATTGCAATCCGCTTTAATCGGAATAACTTTGTTTGATTGCGGTATAAGTTTTTTATCATCGGTTGAGCCGAATATGACATATGTTTTGACCCCCAACGCTACTGCAATATGGAGTGGTGCGGAATCCGAACACAAAAACTTTTCCGAAGCCGAAATTAACTCGGCTAAATCTTTTAAATTCTCAGTCTTTCCGTATAAATTTTCAAATTTTTCTGGAGAAACCAAATTTTGTATCGATTCGATACATTCTTTATCGTCACGTCCGCCAATAAGTTGAATTTTTACTTTTCCTGATTTATAAAGGTTTTCGATTACTTCAGCCCATTCACTTGCACTAATAGTCTTAATCATACCCTTTTCAACACTCATCTTGCTTACTCCGGGGTGGATTAGAACCGTATTTGGAGATATATATCGATTCGATATATTTAGTTCCGGCAATTGTGTTTTTATATCCGTAATCGGGGCTACGAGGTCGTGATACATATTAACAGCATATTGATTTTTGTTTAAGTCTACAGCTTTTGTGAGTAAAATTTCGCTTAATTTTCCCGTATT
The DNA here is from genome assembly GCA_945487905.1 of uncultured cyanobacterium. Taxonomy (GTDB): domain Bacteria; phylum Cyanobacteriota; class Vampirovibrionia; order Gastranaerophilales; family Gastranaerophilaceae; genus CAG-196. Next base: position 53 of record CALYTW010000024.1, on the reverse strand, counting down.
ATATCCGTAACGCTTTTTTATAAAGGTTAAAAAAAGAAAAAGTGAAATGAATT
>CALYTW010000023.1 GCA_945487905.1 uncultured cyanobacterium | reverse complement strand
TTGAAATTTTTAATTTTAAGTGTCAGACATTTTAATTTTAAGTGTCTAGTTATAACAAATTTACAAGTACTATTGGGCATACCAGTTAAAGAATAATTCGGAGAGGGAGGGATTCGAACCCTCGGTGAAGTTACCCTCACAACGACTTTCGAGGTCGTCACCTTAAACCGCTCGGACACCTCTCCTTGGTTTACTTTTTTATTATACTGAAAAAAAATACTTTTTAAATCTTATTTTTTTTTACCGTTAATTTTTCTTATTATATATGGGTTTCGATTGTTACATTATGTAAAATTTTATTAAAATACTTGCAAAAATAAACAATAAGTGTATAATATGTACCATAGAGGCTTGAAAACCTTAGAAATAGGGGATTGTTACTGTTTCTGCTTTTACAGGCTCGGTAGTTCTTCTTTTTTTACGGGTTTGTAAGCCCCAAAGAGAGTAGAAAAGCGTATAGGAGATTTATCATGAACAAAGAAGAATTGGTAAAAGAAATTTCAAAGAAGACTAAATTGTCTCAAAAAACATCATCTGATGTATTATCTGCTACATTAGAAATCATCCAAAAAACAGTTGCTAAAGGCAAGAAAGTTACTTTGGTAGGTTTTGGTACTTGGGAAGCTCGTAAGAGAGCTGCTAGAATCGGCAGAAATCCTCAAACAGGTAAAGAATTGAAGATTGCTGCTAAGACAGTTCCTGCTTTCTCTGCTGGTAAATCTTTCAAAGAACTTGTTAAGTAATTTCTTTTTTCAAGTTTTCTAAGGGGAAGTTCACATTTGTGAACTTCCCCTTTTTTAGTTAATAAAACAACAGAGCGGCGGAAACCTACGGTTTCCGCCACTCTGTTGTAATAATTATTCAACAAATATAGTCTGTTCTCTGTCCGGCCCGACCGAAATAATACCCACTGGTGCACCGATTAAATCTTCTACTTTTGAAATATATGCTTTTGTATTATCAGGCAAATCGTTATAATTTCTTATATTTGAAATTGACGTTTTCCATCCGGGCATAGTTTCATATACAGGTTCAAGGTATTTATGAATGAAAACGTCTGTCGGGTATGATGTGTAGATTTTGTCATTTCTGCAATCTTTATATGCGATACAGATTTTAATTTCATCGAAGCTGTCAAACACATCAATTTTAGTCAATGCAACTTTTGTAATTCCTCCGACTAGTGTTGCATATCTCATTGTAACTGCATCAAACCAGCCACATCTGCGTGGTCTGCCGGTTGTGACCCCGAATTCGTGTCCGATTTCCTGAATTTTTCTTCCTGTTTCATCTGTAAGCTCGCTTACAAAAGGTCCTTCTCCCACTCTGGTAACATATGCCTTTGAAACCCCAACAACTTCTTTTATCATTGTCGGCCCATAACCACTCCCTGTAGAAGCACCCCCTCCTATCGGGTTTGAGCTTGTAACAAAAGGATATGTTCCGTAATCTATATCAAGCATTACACCTTGAGCGCCTTCAAAAAGTACTGTTTTATCTTTAAATCTGTTCAGCATATCTTGCCATTCAAAGCACGCATACGGCTTAAACAATCCTGCATATTTTTCACATAAAGATAGAATGCAGTCTTTTGTGTAAGGTTCGATTCCGTAGACTTTTTCCAGCATTTTATTCTTAAGCGGTAAATACATGTCTATTTTTTCATTAAGAGCTTCATAGGAGTACAAATCTTGAATTTTGAAAGCACAGCGAGCCATTTTATCGGTATAAGTCGGTCCGATTCCACGCTTGGTAGTTCCGATTTTACCTTTATCGGAGTTTGCTTCGTTCCAGCCGTCGATTTCTATGTTATAAGGCATTGTAATCGTGGCGAGAGGGGATATTTTTAAATTTTTAAAATCAACTCCTTGGGATTTTAATTCATTTAATTCTTTTTCAAAAGATTCCGGATGAATAACCGTTCCTGCTCCGATAAAACAAGTTGTATTGTCGTATAAAATTCCTGAAGGAATTAAATGGAATTTATACGTTTGACCGTTAGCGACAACGGTATGTCCTGCGTTGCAGCCTCCTTGATATCTTATAATTAAATCAGCTTTTTGAGCTAATAAATCTGTTATTTTAGCTTTTCCCTCATCGCCCCACTGAGCGCCAATAACTACTGTATTTTTCATCCAATCCTCCGAAATACAAAAGCCGGCTGTATCATTAACTGTCCGGCTCATATTGATATAACTAATTATTTGCTCCCTAACCTCGTTTTGCAGCTTTTTGTTTAGCTTGAACATCGAGCATAGAGTTATGAGCCATCATATAGACAGAACATACTTTATAGTTTTTAAGATACCATGCGCAGTTTTCCTGCATGCATACAATTTCTACCTGTGAACCAACGCTCATCAAGGGACATAACGGAATAAATTTTTCTGGTTGTGAACCCATTTAGCCTTCTCCTATATATACTTTTATTTTACCATGCTTAATAAATTACAATTTTCTGATCTTTTTCGTTCTTCGTCCTTATATATTTTACAACGATTTATTACTTCGTCAAAGTCTATTTCATGAGCATTAAAATCAGGGCCGTCAACGCATGCAAATTTAACCTGTCCGCCGACTGTAAGTCTGCAAGCACCACACATACCTGTACCGTCAACCATAATGGGGTTCATACTTGCTTCTGTATAAATACCTTTATTTCTGGTCATATTTGCGACAGCTCTCATCATCGGCATAGGTCCTACTGCTATTGCGTAATCGATTTTCTCATTACTCATTAATCTTTCAAGAACCTGAGTTACAAATCCTTTTTCTCCCAAAGAGCCGTCATCAGTAGTAATAAAGAGTTCATTGCAAGCACTTTTCATTTTATCCTGCCAGAATATTAAGTCTTTGTTTCTTGCTCCCATAATCATATACACTTTGTTACCGGCATCTTTAAAAGCTTTTGATATTAAATAGCAAGGAGCTGCGCCGTATCCGCCGGCAAGACAAACGACAGTTCCGTATTTTTTAATATGCGTAGGCTGTCCGAGAGGACCTGCAAGATCAACCAGTTCATCTCCGGCATCTAATTTGGCAAGCATCTTTGTAGTGTAACCGACTGCCATAAATACTATTGTCAATTCGCCCTTTGCTTTATTAACATCAGCAATTGTAAGCGGTATACGTTCTCCGTTTTCTTCCGCTCTAAGTATAATAAACTGACCTGCTTTGGCATTTCTGACAACATAAGGTGCGTCAATAACAAGCTCATATTGATTAGCACAAAGCTCTTTTTTTGATATTATTTTATAACTCATTTAAACTCAATTCCCTCTATTAAAATCATAATAACATAAGATAATATAAATGTATACGTGCTTAAATAAATCAGTTAAAATCACTGCAGTTAATTATGAAAAATTTTTAGCAAATTCACATCCGCAGTAGCTTTGTCTGTATAGATTTAATTCTTTAGAAATATTATTGGTTTTCAAAAATCCATCCTGTTTTCTAAAATTCAGGGGTAAATATTCTATTTGAAAACTATCCGCAACAACTTGACCGAGCTTTGAAATTTTCTCAAAATCTTTATGCGGACTTATTACCAGAGAAGTTGTAAATGTATTTATTCCTAATTTCTTACATTTAACTCCTGCAAGTTGTAAACGTAAATCTATACATTTTTCACATCGTTTTCCTCGTTCAGGCTCATTTTCTAAACCATTTATTGATTTCAAATATTCACTATGTCTATATTCTTCAACAATCAATTCAACCCCAAAATGTTCGCAAACTGTCTTTTGTGCTTCAAGCCTGCGATTAAATTCTTCGATTGTATCAAGATTGGGGTTGCAAAAATAGACGATAACCTCATATCCCATATCTTTAAGCAAAGAAATCGGATACCCCGAGCATATTCCGCAACATGCGTGGAGTAATATTTTCTTATTAACACTCATAACCTATTTACCCCTATTTACCCCTATTTACCCCTATTTACCCCTATTTACCCCTAGTTGCACCGTTTTCTTCCAAAATAGTTTTAAGTTCGTAATATGGTTTTACACCTACAACCTTATTTCCGTTTATTATCATTGTAGGCGTTGCATCAATTTCCAGAGCTTGTCCTTTTTCAAGTTCATCGGCAATAATTTGTGCAGTGGCTTTAGATTCAATATCAGCAATGAATTTAGTTTCATCAAAATTCAGCTGTTTTGCGAGATCAAGAGCTTTTTCAAGATTTTTAGGCTGTTTTTCATAAAGTAACGAACTCATTTCCCAATAATTACCTTGATTTTTGGATGCAATTGCGATTCTGGACATAAAACAAGCATTGGGGTGAAGATTTATCATCAAGTAAGGATTACATTCTTTATCGAAAGGATAATTGTGATGAATCACTTTGATATTTTTGTATTCTTTAACAGCTTGATGAATCATAATGTTATTTATGTAGCAAAGAGGGCAAACATAATCGGAATAAAGCTCTATTACTACATTTCCGTGCGGATTACCAAGCTGATTTCCGGAAACTCTGTACGGATTGTATTTTATATTGCGGTATTTCATTATTGATTTTGCTTTTTTAACATTCGGTACAAAGGTTAAAGTCAGAGCGGAGTAGCACAGAAATCCAACCGAAAGAATAAGAAGCAGAATAAAAGTTTTTTTATACTTTTTGGCACCGTCAACAAAATCAAAAAATGTTTGCTTAAAATCAGAAACAATATTTTTCAGCGAGAATTCACATGCAGCAAGTGCTATAAACAAATCAACAATGTATGTTAAAAAACAAAGTATACAAAGTTTTTTGATGACATAAATGCTTATTACAGCAAGAATCATTGAGCATACAAAGGCAGTTGTTCCTAAAAATGTAATATATGATTTTGTATTTTTAAAAACTTCAAGAAATTTTAAAAATTTAATATTTTTAAGTTTATCAACAAAAGTTAAAAACAATACTGTTAAATAGAAAAATATTCCCCATAAGCACAGCGGAATACCAAAAGCCTGAGAATAAGTGCTTTTAGAAGCTCCGTCACAATCAACAAAATCGTTAATGGAACAGAAGCTTGAAAGAGCGTATTCATTATAATTTGCATTGTAGTATATAAAACAAAGTTTTACTGCCAGAGCTAAACCAATAAAGGCAAGTATTTGCACTATTAAATTTTTCTTATTCAAAGACATAAACAACTCCCTTTTTATCTTAATTCTAGTATACTACAATCTTTTTTCAATAATACTCAGCGGAGTTAAATTTAACAATTTTTACTAGGTAAAAAGTGTAAATATCTATCTTTAGGCAGTTTTTTCATTTTGTTGTAATTAACCCCCCTTTGTCGAGGAGGGGGTGGGAGGAAGTTGCTTTAAACTCATACATTTACCTCGTTGCGTAGGCTAATCGGGATTAAATAAAACAAAATGTAGATGTTGTTGTTAATTGATTTACTGCTTGTCGGAAAAATACCCGAAATTCTTTAAAACTTTGTCTTTTTTTCGCCAATCTTTTTCAACTTTAACTTCAAGCGACAAAAAGACTTTTTTATCAACAATTTTCTCCAATTCCAAACGTGCTTCCGTACCGATTTTTTTAAGTAAATTTCCGCCCTTTCCGATTAAAATTCCCTTCTGGCTTTTTTGCTCACAAAAAACCGTTGCATAAATTTTGTCAATATCATCGGATTCTTCATATTTGTTAATGGCAATTGCAACCGAGTGCGGAATCTCGTCAGATGTATTGAGTAAAATCTTTTCCCTGATAATTTCTTCCGAGATATCACGCATGGATTCTTCCGTCACAACATCTTCGGGATAGAGCATGCTTCCCTCCGGAAGTTTTTTAAAAATATTGTCAAGCAAAGTATCTTTATTTCTGCCAGTTTTAGCAGAAATTCTCACTACAGGCAGGTTTTCATCAAATAAAAGTTTGTACGATATGAGGTTTTCCTCAATTATTTGCTGATTTTTAATTTTGTCAACCTTGTTCATAACAAGAATAATCGGAATTTTTGTCGATTTAAGCAGATTTTCTACAATCCATTTATCTCCTTTACCCGCCGTCTCCGCTCCGTCAACAAGAAAAAGAATCAAATCGGCGTCAGGAAGTGCAAATTTTGCTTCATCCATTAAAAATTCGCCGAGTTTGTTAAGCGGTCTATGCACTCCGGGGGTATCAATAAAAACTACCTGTCCCCTGTTTTCTGTTAAAATTCCTTTAATTCTTTTTCTGGTCGTCTGAGCTTTGTCGGTCGCAATAACAATTTTCTGCTCAAGAATTTGGTTAAGCAGGGTGGATTTTCCGACATTTGGCCGTCCTATTATTGTAACAAAACCGCTTTTCATATATTAAGTTTAACACAAATCTTTGCTAATTGTAATAAATTGTAAATATTACACCCAAAAGCTTGCAATATTTGGAAAAAATATGTATACTTAATTGGCTTAGTCAATAACAAATTGTAACAAATTAGCCGAAATTTGTAACAAAATAGCAAATAAAAACAAACTGAATACTTAATATTAGTATGAAGTACATTAGTAAGGGTTAGTGTCGTTGAAAGTACAGCAATGTTCATCTGAAAACAATGTACAGCTTAAACAGGATGTACAAATCCATAAGGATTCTCCGGCGTTCAAAGCGGGAATAGGGGATGCTGCATTTAACATTGCCGGAAATATAATGCAGGGAGTTCAAAACAGCGGATTTTTAGCATCGTTTTTAATACAGGACGGTTTGGGTATGACAGCGCCCCGTGTTGCTACGGCATATTTGCGTGATAAAGAAGTAACAGGTGAATATAACTTTCAAGAGGGTGAGGAAGTATTATTAAGAGAAGGTCTGACAGGACCTATAATGATGGCTGTTGCACCTTTGGCGCTGTTATTGTCTGCAAAATTCGGTAAATCAACAACAATAAATTCACAATTGATAAAGCGTTATGGCAACAGTTTCAAGGAAATCCTTTCAAAACCGGACTTTAAGAAGGATTTATTGAATAAGAAGTTTGAACTTAAAGAGAAATATTATGAACATAACATAAGAAGCATGCTTGAAAATACTCTGGGCAAAAACAATTACAAGGATGAAGATGTTAAATTCATATTAGAACAGATTAAGAAATATGAAAATCCGCCGGAAAAACCGGATGTCAAAGGTATGTTCAAGAAGAAGAAGTACAAGAGTCAGTGTTTGGGCGAAATAGAAAGCCGTATTAATAACATGAAATACAATACGTCTTCCGAACTTGACATGCTTAATAAGGTTAAAATAGGAAATGATAAGACTATAAGACCGTATAACACAAGAGAAGCAATAGAAGCTCTGGTAAAATACGGAGATGATGTTATAACTAACAATAAACATCTAAGCGAGATGACGGCTGAAGCTTCCGAAAAATTCATGGATAAATCAATAGCCAAGAGAATAATAACGACAATTGTAACAATATTCTCAACGATTGGTGTAATGTCAGTGATTCCAAAAATATATGCAAAGAGCGATATATCCCCGGGAGCAAAAACCGCAATGCAGATGAAGGAAACTCATATGCATGAATTGGAAGAAGAACAGAAAAAAGATGATAATAAAACCAAAAATGTAGCATTCAAGGGTAAAGGTGGTAAAGGTGGTAAAGATTGGCTTTCTGCGTTTGGTAAATTCATAAGGAAACACCAGAATGAAAATTTCTCATCAGAGCTTGAGTATGACGGACACAACTTTACTAATACATTGTTTACCGGCTTATCGTTGTTTGGCTTACTGCTTCCCAGAGGATTAAGGGCATATAACAGAGCTCAGATAGATGATGACGGGAAACGTGATTTAACGGAACTTTACGAGATTTTGATTCGTGATCTTTCATCCAGCTTGTCTGTAATATTTGCAGTACCGATGTTGACAAGAGTATTTGTTACATCTTATGAACATCATTCAGGCTTTGTCTTGATGAACAAAGACCGAGATAAATCAAAAAGTCAGACGATAATTGATTTGATTAATCCGTACAGTAAGTCGCATGTGCTTTCTAATAAAGAGATAGAATCTCTGTACTTTGGTGTAGATAACAAAGAAAAGATGGTTAACTTCTGTGAATATATTAATAAGAATCATGGCGATTTGCAGAAAATATTTGCAAAATCTGAAAATGCTAATGAAATATTTAATGATAAATCCTTCAAACTTTCTGATATAGAAAATCTGAGCAAACAGGAAAAGAATAGCAAGATACTTGAATACTTCAAGAATGCCGGAGGTTCTGATGCCGAAAAACAGAAGCTTGACGCAGCTATAAAGAAGATGATGCAGGGAGCAGAGTCTAAGATAAAAGGAAACAAACTGCTTTCATTTGTAAAAGGATTGAATTCAATGCCTGCATTTATAACTACATTTGTAATTTCTCCGATATTGTTAGGATGGTTTATACCTCGTATTACTTATGTTAATACAAGACGAATTCACGAAAAGAAAGAAAAACAGTCGATAAACAAAACAGCATAAACTACAGATAATTTGAAAGTATAGATTTGACGTAGTTTTGAGTTTCTGCATACGGAGGTACTCCGTCATATTTATCAACGGCATTAGGGCCGGCATTGTAGGCTGCGAGAGCAAGGATAACATTTCCATTGTATTTGTTCAGCATGGATTTCAGATACCTAACTCCGCCTTCGACATTTTGCTCGGGATCCATCGGATTTGTTACTCCAAGACCTTTAGCTGTAGCCGGCATTAACTGCATCAATCCCATAGCTCCAACTTTGGATTTTGCATTTGGGTTAAATCCTGATTCTTGATTAACAAGAGCGTTGACCAATTTTTCATCAACACCATGCCTTTTGGATATTCTTGATATTAAATCTTTAATTTTAGACTTATTGGAGTAATCAGATTTTAATTGAGCTGAATTTGCGGTATCGGTATATATTTTTGCATTAACTCTTGTAGCGGGATTTGTTAACAAATCTCCGAACTTTGTTTTAGTACCGTCTTTCAATACACTTTCGAACGAAACCTGATTAGGCGTAGAAAGAGCGTTATTTGCAATTTTTTCAACAGGTTTCCATTGTGCATTTATGCTGTTAATCTGATTATTCATTTGGACTGCTCTCTGCATTGCACTTGATTGACCCGATGACGATAATAAATTTTGAATCATAGATGAAAACATAATAAAATCCTCTTACCAAAGATTACGATTAAAATACTTATAAACTTTAGTGATTACAAGTAAAATACACTAAATGGTTTAATTATAATTTTAAATATGTCAATAGGATTGTAACAATATAGTAATTTAACGTATTGTATGGTAATATGAATATGGAATCAGGGAGAGTCGGTCAGTGAATAATGATAATTTTCTAATAGAGCAGGATTATATAGAGTCTGCTCGGCAAATATGCAGATATATAGATGATGCGGAAAAGAGAAGCATAGGAGCTGCGAATGTTTTAGCATCTTCGATTGCATCCAAATATTTTTCAGAAATTGAAGCAGATACTGAATCGGGTTTGCACAATATACCGTGTGTATTCAATGATATTGAGATTTCAGATATATATTTAAACGGAAACTATGTTGATGTAAGAATATATTTTGATGAAAACGAGATATTTATACCTAAACTCCATTTTGATTTGGATATTATACCTGTTGCATATATGTTTATAAAGCTGGAAGAAGATTTATCCGGCGGTTTCGTGACAGGTTTTATTTTCCCTGAAAATGTTAATAAAGACGAATCCGTTAACGGTTATTATAAAGTTGATGAAGCTGATTTTGTATCTTTTTATGATATAGAATCAAGACTTTTGTCGATTGATGATGAGGAAATTCCCGATAATTTTGAAAAAGATGTATTTGCTTATTTAGACGGAATACTTAGTGATAAAAAGTCCTTTTTTAAACTTTTGACCGCTTCAAAATACGCAAGAGAGACTCTTGCAAACGCATCGAGAGTAAAGAACATGTTAATTGGTGTGAAATTTGATGAGTCTGAGGTCCAAAATAACGAAAGCAATGCTGTCATTGAAGAAATAAGCGAAACTGAGGTTTCAGAGAGTTTACCCGAAGTTACGGATACTCTTAATGAGGTTCAGGAGATTGGGGGGTTGGATGAATTTCCTTCCGAAAACATTGATTTGCTGGAAGAAGATGATTCTATGCTGGAAGAAGTAAGTTTATTTGAAGAAGCTCCGGCTGATGGTTTGTTAACGGAAGAAAATTTAACGGAAATTGAAGATTTAGGATTTGAAGATGACGTAACACCTTTGGAGGGATTTGAACAGACGACGGAAGCTGATTCTCCGGAAGATACATCCGAAGAAGTTTTACTTTCTTCAGATGATTTATTGTCTTTCGACGATACACCAGAACTTGATATACAGCAGAAATACGAAGATGATGAAGAATCCGGATTTGAGAATAATTCTGCTGAGGTATTGGAAATTGCTCCGGAACAGGATGACAATTCAGAAACAGAATTTGTAGCGGAGAATGATGGAAGCGAAACCGTTGATGAATTTAAAGAATTGACGGAACTCGATTATACGACAGAAGTTACTCCGAGTATTGAAAGTATAGAATCGGCTATTAACAATGAAAATGATGAGACTGATATAATAGAGGACATGCTTGAAGAATCAGACAGTGTCCAAGAAAACACCGAAAACGAAACGGAAGAATCAGAAAATATCCAAGAGAATACCCAAAATGAAACTGAAGAGCCCGTTAATGAGCAAATAGAAAACTTGTTTGATAACGGCTATACAGCGGGTATTCCGGTTAAGAAGAAAAAAAGTTCGATATTACCTCTGTTAGGAGTCGTTGCGATTTTATCCGCAGCCGCTTATTGGGGTTACACAAAATTTTATCTTCCGACAAACGTCTCGGAAACTTTTGATAACAATGTTAATGTAAACACTCCCATAAAACAGGAGGAAATCAAAAAAGAAGAACCTGCAATGCCTGTAGAGACGGTTGAAAATGTTGAAACTAACAAGGCAACAAATGAAGGTACTGCAAATTCTATTCCGGTAATAGAGCAAAATCTTGATGCAAGTATTGACGTTTCTAACCTTTCAGTAAATTGGGAAGTTCCTGCAAGTTATACGACAAATGCCACCGCAAAAAGATATTTTGTTCGTGTAGGCAAGATTTTGCAATTAAATCTTAAAACGGAACTGCTTCTTTTAAGCATTTCTCCGATAACCAATAAAATTTCGGTTGAGCTTGAATTTAACAAAGATACAGGAAAATTTAGCATTAAAAATTTGAGTGAATCAAGCGGTGTACCTGCTATAGATAAAGTTATAAAAGAAACTACAGAAAAGACTCTTGGTATGAATTTGAATATGAATATGAGCGTATTCGGGAATTTACAGGGCAATCCTGTGTTAGTAATAAAATTATAAAAAGAAAGCAGATTTATGGAAAAGTATTATGATTTAATCGCATCGTTAGTAAAGTCACACAGAAAATATAAAGGGTGTGAATCAATATTGGATGATATAGTTCAGGATGTGTACAGCCATGCCGAAGTCGTTTTACGCACTGTAACAAACGAGAGCGTAGTAACATCGTATTTGAATAAAATTGTTTCGACATCAATGATAACTGTGCCGAAAAAACTTGGAATTAATTCCAAAAGAGGAGAAACACCTGCTGTATTTGAAGTAATTCAAACTCCTGAAAATAGTGTTTCTGCGGAATCAGAGCCTGATCTGTCTTTAGAAAATGTTAAAACAGAAGAATCGGCATATAATGAAGAACCGGACTCAGGTTTTGAGGAAATTGAATCTGAAACGATGGACGAAACATTGGAAATATCCGATTCTGATGAATATTTGAATGAAAATGACGGTTATAACAGTGAGCCTGATGTCAATATGGAGCTTGTTGACAAGATGATTAACGGTGTAACTGATACCGAAATTGCTGATTCCGCAGATTTACAAGAAATTTCCGGAGCTGAAGATAATATGGAATTGGCTTTTGAAGATGAGTTGGATGAATCTGCTGTCATAGTTGATAATACAGAGATTTTTGGACTTTCAAAAGAGGATGAGTTAACGGATGAAACTTCGATTGAACAGACAGAGATGTCTGATTTAAGCGCAGATACAGAAGGAAACTTAACTTTAGATGATAGTGAAGATGACGGTTTACTTTTGGAAGAAAAAGAAGATAATTCAGCTTATATTTTAGAAGAAACCTCCGTTGAAGAAACTGTAGAGTCTGAAATTTCAAAAGAAGATACCTCTGACACAAATTTATCGATATACGGCAGATTTAATTATACTCCTGAAGTTAAAAATGCAAATGACGACGAAGTTATATCAGAGATAAATGCTCTCGACAAAAAAAATCCTGATAAGCATATAAAAGACATTTGCATATTAAAGTATGAAAAAATGCTTTCAATATCAGAAATAGCAAAAGAACTTGGAATATCCGAGGATGACGTTTTAGAATCTTTAAATGAAATAATATACACGATAAAGGATTAAAGGTACGAATGTTTTGTCCGAAATGCAAAAATGAGATTAAAGATAATTCCTTAAAATGCGATTTATGTGGTGCAAGAATAGGAGCTTTGTGTAAAGAATGCGGACATTATAACCTTATAAATGCAGTAAAGTGCAAAAATTGCGGAAAAGTATTGCTGAAGATATGCAGCGAATGCGGTTCGGCTAATTTACCCGAAGCCGAATTCTGCCGTAAATGCAGAGCAAGGATAAATAATAATCAAAAAGAAAGCAAGCCGGAAGCTCCTGTATACAGTGCAGGTCGAAGCACTCAACAGCGTGTAAAATCTATGCTTGCCGAAGGTATAAAAGATGCTGATAAAAAAATAATAACCCTGAGTGGTGCGAGCGGGAGCGGAAAAAATCTTGTTTTACGCTCTGCAATCAGCGAACTGAGCGGTGCCAAGCTTATCTGGCTGATGGGTTCTTGCACTCAAATAACACAGCTTTCCCCGTTTGGTTATTTTCAGGATTTGCTTTTAAACTTTTTTAATATCAACAATTTTTGTCCGGATACATTACAATTAAAAAAGAACTCAGTTAGATTTTTTAAACAGGATTTTCCGACATTAAAATACTCAGAAATTCTGGATTTATTAAACTTGCTTTATCCAGACAGTACTGATAAGTACGAAAATATTTACTATAATAAAACCCGCATGTTTAGTATATTAAAGAAGGTAATAACGACAATTGTAGAGAAGACAAAAGTTGTATTTATAGCGGATAAGTTTGAAAATATAGACGGAATGTCATACGACTTTATAAAAGAAATTATAGATGATGAATACATTTCAAAGCGCTCAAAATTTATATTTATATGCACAGAGCCAAAACCGGGACTGGGATTAATTAATACTGAAAGCCTTGGTGCAAAGAACTACCTTGATCTTTCAATTTCCAATTTTACACAGGCACAATGTGAAGAATTTTTGAAACAGTACAATTGCAATTTTGATAAAAATACAACGTCCAAATTCTTCAAAATGAGCGATGGCGTTCCTGCAAATATTGAACAAATCATATTCTTACAGAGTGATATAGAAAAATACGGATTAAAGAACATTGAATATAATACAATAGATGCTGTTATTGAGTACAGGCTTAAAATTTTAAAACAGCAGAATATGAAAGCATACCGTATGCTTGTAGCTATGGCGGTTTTGGGTGCGAAATCTTATCCTGCAATATTGGAAAATTTTGATAATGGAACTCCTGAGGTTTTTGAAAACACAATAGAATATCTTGTAATATCAGGGTTTATAACAAGATTAAACAATTTGTCATTTGAATTTAAAACAGAGTCTATATGGAAAACTGTTATTTCTTTTGTAAAAAATGATGAAATGTTCGAAGAAATATTGAATTATTTATATGATTTGCTAAAAAGTTATAAACAGTCATCGCCGGCAATTTTGGGGTATATTTCGCAAAAACTCGGAGATAACAATCAGGCATTAGATATTTGGACGGTGTTAATGAAGTATGCTTCCTATATTGGAGACATCGGACTTTATATTATTGTTCAGAAACAGGCTTTGAAACTAATTGAAAATAAGAATAATGATTATTATAAGAAGATAAAGAAAAATATTTATACAAGAATTGGCAAACTGCTTGAACCCATTAACAGTGAATCTGCACTTGAATACCTGCAAAAAGCTGTTATTATGATTGAAGATGATGAAGATTTGGAACATATAGAACTTTTAGGTTATATAGCTTCATGTGCAATGAAAACAGGTAATTATTTTGGTGCGATAGAATGTGTTGACGGAGCTTTAAACAAAATTCCTTCTTCAATGACTTTTGAAAAAACAATTATAAAATCACGTACCATTACTCCGCTTTTAAAACTGGGAAATTACGGTCAGCTTGTCAATGAAGTTGAAAATGAAATCTTACCCGAAATTGAAAAATTCTTATTTAAGGGAAAAGATCACTTTTTAATTGATTTAAAAGGCTTATTTGAATTGTGGCTGGGGTTGTATTTTGATTTAGCGGAGTCACTTGTTTTTCAAGGCAACAACAGGGCATTTGAAATAATCCAAACAATTTACGAAATAATAGAAAAAAATAAAAATACTGAAGCCTCGATTTTGTGCAGAGCGAATTTACTTTTAGCTCTTGCAAATACAACTAAAGGGGATATTTCAACATCAAAACAAATTCTCGATGACATGCTAAAAGAGTACTCTCCGGACAGTATGGATTCCTATATTGTATCGAGATGGAATTTTATTGATATATTAAACAAGTTTTTTGAAAAAGATTATGCGACGATGCAGACAGAGCTTTTTAATGTAGTTGCATACGCAAACAATATAAATGACAGTTTTACAAAAAATATATTAAAAACACTTCTTGCAAAAATATTAAAATCAAATAGTCAAACTAAGAAGGCTCTTGAAATTCTTGATGAACAAGTAGCGTATTTTGCAAAGGAAAAAATTGCCACAGGCGTTTTGTTATGCTGGTACTTGATTGCGGAAATAAAACTTGCCACAAACGGAACACAATTTGCACTTGATGTTGTAACAAGGGCTCTTGATATATGTCAGAGTCCGAATATAAATAACTATTATTTTACAGCGTTGTTTAACAAACTGATAGGCGAGATTTATATAACCAAACAAGATTTTGAATCAGCGAAAGTATATCTTGAAAAAGCTTTATTTGTTGCAAAGCAATTTGATTTAGAATATATTCAGGTAAAAACCTACCTGCAATGTGCAAAATTATATCAAGAACTTGCTCTCCCAAAATCGAATAATCGTACGGTTTATATCAAGCAAGCGTTAAAAATGTTCCAATCGGCGAAGAATGTTCCGATTGTATCAACACAAACTGCACTGCAAAAAGAGATAAAAGAAGAATTAAATATATTAACCTCCTTCTGCAAACTTAACGGAATTGTGTTAAAACGAACCGACAAATAGTTTATACATAATCATCAGGGTTTCCCGAATAATCAGGAATAACACCAGCCTGATTATCTTCGGCAAATTTCATCTGATTATAATCTCTGGTTGATTCTCTATAAGCTAAAGCACGTTTATGAAGCTCATCAATTGCCATATCGCCGGTCAAGACTTCCAAAACGTCGCCGTTAGTATCCAAAATTTTTAATCTGGGTATTTCAACCCCCTGAGGAGTTTTAAAACCCATTAACGTAATCGGACCAAATTCGCCGAAACCGTCCTTTATTTCAAAGTAGATTTCACGAAGATTTTGATTATCGAGGCATGATAGAGCAACATTATTTGATGATTCACGTTGAATCCAGTCTTGAAGCGTAACCGTTTCCTTTAATAATTCATCAATTTGTTCCTTAGAAACATGAATATTTTTAAAAAACGGGTCTCCGCCTTTACCAACAGCAACAGGGCCTGACTGCTTAGGTGCTTGAAATTGATAATTTGCTTCATCAATAATTTTTCTTTCTTTGTTATCAGCCATAACTTACTCCTTATAATTATAGTTACGGCATAATTTATAAAAACTTTAAAAAAAAATAAAAAATGTTTACATTAATTAATATATCCTGCCAGAAATTTAGCTAATCCTTCTCCCATGGAAAAGCAGGATGGAATTATTCTTAATGCAGCTTGTGCTTTAAAATCTGCAGAAATACATCTTCCGATAACAAAAACATTTTCAAATCCGTCAACCATCAATGATTCAATTGGTAAATAATAATCTTGAAGCGTTTTTTCAAGCGTTGAAGAATCTTTTTTATTGGAATGAATGTCTACTGGATAATTAGAGGCTAGTACTTCATGTTCAAATTTTTTGCCAGAAATCAGATCTTCATACTTGTAAATATATTTGCCTTGCACTCTGCTTGAAATACGGACTCCTATTGAGTTTGCTATTGATGATATATGTGCATTTTCAAAACCCGTTAAATATTTTTTACAGAACTCCGAAAGTCTTAAAATACTTGCCCTGCCTTGAATGTAAAGCTCAGTTCTGCTCAAATTTTTATCTAACATACGTGGGGCGTTAAATGCAATAGAATCAGCTGTTCCGGCGATTGAAAATATCTGAAAATAATTAGTATCAGCTTCTTTCAAAGTACCCTCCTTTAAAGCCCTTGCGAACAGCGGTTTTAAAGCCCATTCTATATTATTATCCCATGTATATGCTGTAGATACGTAGGTCTTTCCGTCTGCTATACAGGAGGTTGTAACATCACGATTCTTGTCATACTCCATAAGCCATGAAGCAAATTTTTCGGTATTTACACCGGACATTATAAATCTCAAACTGACAGGCTGTGTTTCATTGATATCATTTACCCCCAAAAATTTTGCACCAATTTTTTTGCAAAAATTTCCGTCCCCCGTCGCATCTACAAAATATATCGATTCGATAGGTATCGATAACATTTCTTTGTCAAGGTTGATATTATTGCTATATATCGATTCGATAGATATTGATAATATTCTATCAGCATCTTTGTTAATGTTGTTTATACGAGATTCGAAACAGATTTCAACACCGGCTTCCTGCATCAGTGTATCAAGTGCAATTTTTGTTAATTCGGGGTTAAACCAACCTCTGTTGCCGTCAGAATAAGTGATAGCCCCACCCATTGATTCCAATTTTTTGTATAAAACATCAAAAAAATCTGTATTTATCGCATTTTCAGAGGTTTTCATAGCCGGAACAACAAGAGATGATGTCATAGTACCGCCGAGGAAGCTGTTTTGTTCAACAATAAGAGTCTTTAAACCCATTTTAGCACAGTTCCAAGCACAGCTAACACCTGCAGTACCGCCTCCTGCTATTATTACATCGTATTTTTTACCATTCTGTATCATCATTATCCTCTTTTTTATTTAATCTAGAGCGCATATATTGTGTGGAAGTCTGTTTATCACTATATTTAAAATCATATTCTCTATATGCAAGAATGTCATCACGAGATAGAGAAAGATTTTTGTCGTGGTAAGGAATACCTGCTCTGGTATTGCAGAGTCCGATTTCGTATGTTGAAAGCGGGGTTTTAATCATACTTTTATCTTTTGCAGCAATAGTTCCGATTGCTTTGTTTGTTTTAGAATCGATTATTTTCCCGAGATAAAAATTATTTTCAAGGAATGTATTTCTGACTTGAGCTGAAGTAGAATATGTTATTAATAGTCCTCGCGGTGTCAGTCTTTTGTAGAGTTCAGCAATAAATTCGACCGTCCAAAGTTCTGGTGCTTTTGAGTAAGTAAATGCATCTAAAAACATTAGGTCATATTGCTTGTTAAGGGTTAAAATGGACATTCTTGCGTCGTTTACAAAGAAATTGAGCTTAATGAGCTTCTCAGCGTCCTTAAATTTAACCTTATTATATCGAATCGATACATATCTATAATATATATTATGTAAGAAGGCGAATAAATTCAACTTGGAGAGAAAATTATACCTGTAATTTTGATAAAATTTCGCATAACTTACAAGAGACCTGCTTAAAAATTTGCGAAATTCTCTTTCTTTGAGTAATTTTTTAATGTCCTTAGTTAGGTATTCCTCCCCGTATTTATCCAGCAAAGAATTTATTATTAAATAACTTGCATATTTGTGTATCTTAAAATCCTTGTTTAATAAATCATAATCGTTATTGAATTTTAAATCTAAAAGCTCTGTTACGCTTTTTCGATTCCTTAATGCTATTTTTAACGCAAATTTTGATAACTTTTTTCTGATTATCCAATAAGTGTCAAAACAATCAAAAATTCTCGGAACTATTTTTGTAAAAATTTCCTGCGGTGTAAAAACAGTTTTTAAAAACGGTGATAATTTTATTAATTCTTCGTTTATGTCCAAGCAATCTATATTGAATTGTGATATTATATTATCATTATCTATCGAATCGATATATTTTGATAACACTTTTCCTTCCTTTGATTTAATGTTATCGCTATCTATCGATTCGATAGATTCTGACTTTTGATTTTTTTTAATTTGAATTTTTTTATTTTTGATTTGCTTTATTTTTTCAAAAAATTTTTTAAAAAAATTTTTGGGTGTTAGTAATTTTTCGTCTTTATTTAAAATATAACTTATTAAAGCCTTTGTATTATATCCCACCCCATAACATACATCCAGCACATTAATCTTTTCCTGTGTATTTATAAGCTTATCCAATCCTGACGGCAGTATAAACTTTTCCCAAGCTTCGGTCAAAGCTCCGTATTTAGAATGATACACGTCATCGTCAGTGTGCGAATACAGCCCTATAGAACCGTCTTGTGTATAATAAAACTCGTAATCCCTCATGCTTTAATTATATCAATGGTTTTTACGATTGTAAAATATTTACTTTTATTAACTTATGCTTGCCAAAAAAATCGGCATTTTTCTTCAGCAAACTCATAATGGTCGGGCAACATCGGTTTAATAACTATAAAAACACAAAAAAGCCGACAATAATTGTCGGCTTTTTAATAACTTAAAACTCTTAAACAGCCTTCTGTACTTTACCTGCTTTTAAACAAGATGTGCAAACTGTCATTCTCTTAGTTTGTCCATTTACATTAACTCTGATTTCTTGAAGATTCGGATTCTGTCTGTTTGGAATCTGTTTATGTGAGAATGTTAACTGAGATGACTTTAACGCTGTTTTTCCGCATACTTCACAATGTTTTGCCATAATTTTATTTCCTTATCTGTTTACTATTTATATATTCGCTACTCAATAGTACTCCAAACTCATTTATTTTACAATACTTATA